>VBJE01000114.1 GCA_005879675.1 Chloroflexota bacterium | reverse complement strand
TGGAGGAGATGAACGCGATGCTTCACGGCGGTCCCGTCCTGTGGACCACGCTTGCCGGGACGGTGCTCGCCGGAGCCTTCACCGTGCTTGGCGTCGCCCGGCTGCGCAGCTCGCGCCATCGTGCCTACCGGGCGTTCGAGACCGCCGTCCTGATCGATCTCCTGCTGGTGCAGCCGTTCACCCTGCTCGACACCGGCTTCCCGGGCCTGACCCAGGCCTTCATCGACCTGGGATTGCTCGCCAGCCTGAGGTATCTGATGAGCCAGGAGGTCGCGCTCCACGTCCTCGGCGGCTCGAAGGCGCCCGGCCAGGTCGCGATTCACGCGTAGCTCGTCGGCGTCTCAGCCAGGGCGCATAATCAGCGCCCAACCGCGCAAATCTGTCGCGGTTCCACCGTTGGGAGTGTTTGTGGGCCGTACCGGGGCAGTACGTCGGCTGGCCGCACTCGCCTTCGCCATCGGCGCGCTGCTCTCCGTCCCCACCAGCGCCGGAGCCGCGGCTTCCGGAGGTGCCATCGCCCCCGTCGGACGCGTCGAGGCACCGCTGCTGCTCCCCGGCAAACATCAACAGAAGCCGCCCGGAAACCACGCGAAGCAGTTCCTGGGCCTGAACCCGGCGGCCCTTCGGAAGGCGAAGCTCAAGGCGGCAGCCGGAACGCCTGGGCCGGCTCCCTCGCCGCAGGGTCCCGGCGCGAGCTCGGCGGCTCTGTTCGAGGGGCTGAACCAGCCCGGCCTGTCAGCCGCCGACGAGGGATACCAGCCGACGCCGCCTGATTCCACGGGGGCGATCGGACCGACCCGCTACCTCGAGTTCGTCAATCAGGTGGTCGGCGTGTATGACCGCACCAACCTCACCCTGCTGGGCTCGACCGACCTCGGGACCTTCACCGCGGTACCCTCCGGCCTCCTCACGAGCGACCCACAGATCCAGTGGGATCCTCAGGGCAACCGCTGGTTCTACGCCGCCATCGGCTTCAACTCGAACCTGACCGACTCCTACATCCTGTTCGGCTGGTCGAAGACGGCGGATCCGACTGATCTCGCCGCCGGCTGGTGCCGGTATGGAACGCCAACTGGAACCAACTTCCCCGACTTTCCAAAGCTCGGGCACGACGCGAACTTCGTGATGATCGGGACCAATGTCTTCGATACGAGCAAACCGTCCCTTCCGTTCGTGACCGGCGATGTCTGGGCGATGCCCAAGCCGGCCGCGGGTTCCTCCACGTGCAGCACATCGGTCTCGACGACACATTTCGCGGACGCCGGCCACGTGCTGAGGAACTCGGACGGCACGCCGGCCGCCACGCCGGTGCCGGCGAACACCGCCGATGCCGCCGCGAACGGCTTCATCGTCTCCGCCCACGACCCCTCGGTGACGCCGCAGTCGAAGGTGATGATCTGGCACATCGCCGCGGGCCCCATTTTGGTGCCGGACGGTGACGTCTCGGTCCCCAGCTACGGTGCTCCCCCAAGCGTGCCGCAGCCGGGCACCGGCTACCTGATCGACAGCCTCGACGGGCGCTTCACCCAGGCGGTTGCGGTCTTCGATCCGGTCGCGCACGCCGAGGCCGTGTGGACACAGCACACGGTGGGCAGCTCGGGTCGTTCGATCGTCCGCTGGTACGAGCTCTTGCCGGGCTCCCTGACCGTTCGCCAGCAGGGCCAGCTGGCGGGCGCGAGCGACTACTACTGGAATGCGGCCATCTCGCCGTCGTCGGCGGGCGACGACGCGATGATCACGTACAACCGCGGCAGCTCTACCCAGCTGCCGGTGATCGGGGCCCAGACGCGGACCAGGTCGACCCCGCTGGGTCAGATGGACGCCGGCGAGGTCATCCTCGGCACCAGCAGCGCGGCCACCCAGGAGACCCTCTTCCAGGGCAACTGCACGAGCAACCCCTGCCGGTGGGGCGACTACTCAGGGGCCACGCCCGACCCCATGAACCCCGGCGTCGTTTGGGGCAGCAACCAGATCACCGGGCAGTGGATCTTCGGCCTGGCCCAGTGGGAGACCCAGAACTACGCCATCGATACGGGCGGCGCGCCCGCGAGCGCGCCCCAGCCGCCGACCGGCGTGACCGCCACCGGGGTGGACGCCTCGTCGATCAGCGTGAGGTGGAACGCGTCTGGTGGTGCGACCTCGTATCAGGTGCAGCGTTCGCCCGACGGCAGCGCCGGCTGGACACAGGTCGGCAACCCCAGCACCACCAATTTCACCGACACCGGCCTCACCGGGGCAACCACCTACTACTACCGGGTCATCGCCGGCAACAGCGTCGGCGACTCAGCGCCCTCGAGCGTCGTTTCCGCCCGGACCGCGGTCGACATTCCGTACACGCAGCCACCGCAGGGCAGCTGGGTCGGCGCGTACGGCGTGGACGGTTACGCGCTGCTGGGCTGGAACGGCGGCGACCTGGTCTCGATGCCACGGTCGACGTTCGTCGTCGACCAGGCCCAGCGCTTCATCTGGGCCAACCCGAGCGGCGACCCTCGCGCGCTGCAGAGCCCCGACGCCGCCGGCCGCGAGGCGACGTGCGCCTACGACGCCAACCAGGTCCGCCTGCACCTGACCTTCGCCAACGCGTACACCGGTGACATCCACGTCTACGCCGTTGACTTCGACAGCCTCGGCCGGCGTGAGACTGTGACCGTCAACGACGGCAGCGGTCCGCAGACGGCGACCATCAACGCCGACTTCAGCCAGGGCGCGTGGGTCAACGCGTCGATCTCCGTGGCCGCGGGGGGGACGGTCACTGTGACGGCGAACAAGACCGCGGGCGTGAACGCGGTCCTCTCAGGCGTCTTCCTGGGCGGCGCCCCGACAGCGCCGGCGCCACCCGCGAACCTCACAGCCGGCGCCCTCAACGCAACGCAAGTGAGGCTGACGTGGACGGCGTCTACAGGAGCGACCGGATACAGAGCGGAGCGCTCGGCCGACGGCAGCACCAACTGGAGCCAGGTCGGCGCCAGCGCAACGACGTCGTTCACCGACTCCAACCTGTTGCCGTCGACGACCTACTTCTATCGCGTCTCGGCGCTGAACGGACCGTCCAGCTCGGCGCCGTCGAACGTCGCCTCCGCGACGACGGCCGCCGGTTTGCCGACCAGCCAGTCGCCGCAGGGCAGCTGGGTCGGGGCGTATGGCGCCGACGGCTACGCGCTGACCGGCTGGAACGGCGGCGACCTGGTCTCCATCGCCAGGGCGTCGTTCGCCGTCGATCAGGGCCAGCGCTTCATCTTCCAGAACCCGAGCTCTGACGTCCGCGCCATGGAGAGTCCTGACGGCGCCACGCGGCAGGCGGCGTGCGCCTACGACGCCAACCAGGTGAAGATGCACCTGACGTTCAGCGCCGCGTACACCGGCAGCATCCACGTCTACGCGCTCGACTTCGACAACCTCGGACGGCGAGAGACCATCACGGTCAACGACGGCTCCGGGCCGCAGACAGCCAACCTCAACGCCGATTTCAGCCAGGGCGCGTGGTTCAACGTCCCCATCAACGTGGCCGCCGGAGGCACGGTGACGATCACCGTCAACAGGACCGCGGGCATGAACGCGGTCGTCTCGGGCGTGCTGCTGGGAGGCTCCGTTCCCCCCTCGGCGCCCACAGGGCTGGCTGCCACCGGACTCGATGCTTCCTCCATCAAGCTCGGTTGGAGCGGCTCCATCGGCGCGACGTCGTACAAGGTCCAGCGCTCGCCTGACGGCAGCGCCGGCTGGGTCCAGCTCGGGACGAGCACGGCCACCTCCTACACCGACACCGGGCTGGCGGCCGCGACCACCTACTACTACCGCGTCATCGCCAGCAACAGCGTCGGCGATTCCGCGCCTTCCAACGTCGCCTCGGCCAGGACCGCGGTCTCGATTCCCTACAGCCAGTCGCCCCAGGGCAGCTGGGTCGGGGTCTACGGCGCCGACGGCTACGCCCTGACC
>VBJE01000393.1:1763-3942 GCA_005879675.1 Chloroflexota bacterium | reverse complement strand
GCGGACGGCGCGGTGATTGGTTCGTACAGGCGGAACTACAGCACCTTGTTTCGGACGTTTGCCTCGTTTCGAAAGGATGGGCGATCGTTCGCGCTCTACTCACCCAACTACAGCGCCACGAGGGTGATGGAGCTCCCAAGCTGTCGCGACCTGGGGGGGGGAGGAGCCGAACAGCTTCGGATTCTGTCCGACTGACTACCTCGTTCCGCAGGACGCACAGGGCAACTTGTCTATCCCCATCGGCTTCGTCAGCGGATGCATTTGGGGTGATGACTCAAGTTGGAAGATTCAAGTCCTGGATCTGAGCGCAATCGAGAAGGGGGTGCTAAAGCGAGATGAGCGTTTCGGCTATATCCACGCGCCAGACAAGCTGAATCTCCAGGACGTGATCCAAGTGCTTCCGGGCACGTCGATGATCGACAGCGATTGGCCTGGTACCCCGCCGCGCTGGATCGCCCAGGTTGCCGTTCAGAAATGGTTCGACTTGGAAACCGGCGAAGAGATCCTGTGGGAACACGGGGAGGCGAAGCCTGCGGGGGACGTCCATGGCAAGGTCTAGGCCGAAAGACTTATCCCACGTCCCCCGATGGTCAGGCGGCCGTGGTTCGCGTTTCGGAAACGACGGCCCCCCAGAGCCGCATCAGAGCGCGGAGGCCACAAGTCGATAGCCGTGCCCGCGTTACACATACTGGATCTATGCGCATCATCGCCGCGATCTGCCTCGCCTGGCTGCTTGCGGGATGCAGCACGCCGAACCTGGGACCCGCCGGTCAATCAAGCCCGGCTGAGTTCGACCAACCGCTGCCCGAACCCGCTCTACTGCAAGCCACCAACGGGCCGTCGGGCTTGGCAGCGCTTGCGCAACTTCGCGCGTCCGATCTGACTTCGGCCGTCTTCAAGCTCGTCGGCACCGAACAAACACCGCGAGCCCAAGGCCAGATCGGGGCGCGCGTCTACCACCTCGACGGAAAGCTGATGTTGCTGCGGCCGGCATCACTCGAAGTCCAGCCCTGGGACGATCCGATGACCGGGCTCCAGCCGGACATCGACGGACGCGGTGACTTCATTTCAATCGGGAGCACGGTCTACGTCAGGGATGACCCGTATTGGCGCCTCTTTGTCAACATCAACCCGGCCGGATGGGCGGACGCGTCGAGGGCGCAGACTCTCGGCCAGGCGACGATCGACGGATTGGCCACCTGGGTGGTGCAGGCAAGAGACGGCCTCGGCCACCCGTTCAAGGTCTGGCTTCGCCAGCGAGACTATGTCCCGCTCCGGTACACCGTCGCGTGGACGAACGCCAAGGGCCTCACGTACTACATCAATGCGCTCTATGCGAACTTCAACTCAATGGTCACGATCGCACCGCCCGACACGTCGAACCGTGGGGTCGTTCAGCCGGGGACGCCTGTGACCCTCCAATCTGGATCGGTCACCGTCCGCGACCTCACCTTCGATTGCGTCGGGACGGCAATTCACCACCCAGCGCCTCACGACAAGTTCGTGGTCGAAGTCTTGACGTTCGTGGACGGCGGGCAAGGCTCCATCTCGATCGACCCAGCCGAGTGGCGCCTGTACGGCGACGGCGTTGACGGCGTCCGCCCGACGACCATCGGCGCTACCGACGAACTGCACCCGCAAACGTTGACGCAAGGTCAGCAGGTGGCCGGGAGAATCGCGTTTGAAGTCCCGGATGACGCCTACCAGCTGCTTACCGTGGGCAAGATGCCCGGGGCGACCGTGGTCGTCAGCACCTTCCTGCCGATGCTTCCCAACGGCGAATCGCCCTGCGCGTAGCGCCGAACTTCCACGCCGGCGGATCCGCAAGTCCGCCCTCCGGTAGCGCAGCTCGAGACTTCCAAGCACTACTCGGCCAGACGGATGAGTGACCCTCGTATCAGGATTTGGTTCGCGTTACGGAAACTACGGGCCACCAAATGGCCTTCCGTAACGCGAACCGAAGTCGCTGAGCGTCTAGAGTCCGCGACTCGAGCCCAGAGGCCACGCTTTAAGGGTGATTTTGGCTAGGGTCTCGTATTGGTTCAATCCTTGGGCCGAGGAGACGCGGCGATTGCTTTCACCGCTCGATCGGTCCGCGGCTCTGGACGCAGTGCTCGACAGTTGCGCTAAGGGCAAGCTGCTGCGTCGAGAACAGGACTGGTTTTCGGGGCCAGATCAG
>VBJE01000393.1:0-1651 GCA_005879675.1 Chloroflexota bacterium | reverse complement strand
GGCTCTCGGCACCATCGAGAGCGGCTCGTCGCCGCACGCAGCGAGCCAGATACTTGGGCCGGTGGCTCTGGCCCTGGCCATAGCCGGTGCGGGAAGTCTGCTGGGCCGTGGCGGAACTCGGAAGCTGTCGGCCAACATTGCCAAGGTCACACACGCCAACCCTATGTCTGCGTCGGCGGGCGAGATGTCCGACTGGTCCGGCTAAGTGACTTCGGCTACGGACCGCCGCCCACCGTCCGCTTGCCGGGTATACAGAGGCTGATCGGCCGAGCCGGCACTGTCGGTTGGTTCGCGTTACGGAAACTACGGCCGAGATCGGCCGTCCGCAATTATTAACTTGTGAACGGAGACCAATTTGAGGTAGGCGACCGCGTAGTCGTCTCCGGTGGCTACGACTATGCGCCAACTTGGTTGCGGGGTTGCGATGGCTATACCGGCACCCTCGTTGAACTCGCCGGCTCGGTTGCTGTCGTTGAGGTCGACGAGGAGATCACGCTCGACGGCAACTGGCAAGACTTCGGCGACGGCGCGGCGCAAGCGCTTAGAACGGTGTCAAAGGCTCGAGGGCGATGGTTAGCGCTGCTACAAGGGTGGGTCGGTGGCAAATGGACCAACCCAACTGGACGACTTCACGTGGGTTTGTGTTCCGAACGCCCTCGTCCAAGTGCAATCCCGCGAGGCGGTGGGATAGGTTGTTGGGTTGAGTCGCACGCCAGCATGAGGGCTGCCGACTAGGATCGCCTGAGTGACGCCAGGGTTAATCCCGGGCCAGCGACACGCCAAAGGAAAAAACCGTTCTTCCGCCCTCCAGTCTGGTCCAGAGCGATTCTCGGGCCAACGACGCTAATGCTTCGGTTCGCGTTACGGGAACTACGGCCCACCAGGCATCTTTCCGTAACGCGAACCAAAGCCATCGGACGGCGGAGGGTGCGATTAGACTCGCGACCGTGAGGGAGTTCAAGCTTCGCCCTCTTCCCAAAATCGACGTTTACGGACTGCCTGCGGCAGCGATCGACGTCAAGACAAGACGGTTGCTTGATAAGGAGCTCCGCGCAGCGTGGGGAGAGAGGCAAGCCCGCTGGCAGAGCGCTACCAATCCTGTTTTAGACTCATCGCCGACGCTCTACCTCTCATGTAGTGAAGAGCGATCGGCCGTCGCCGCCATCGCAGTGAAGGTGCGAATTGGATTGGCGCACCTCGTCCACAGCGTGAGGCGGAGACTTCCGGAATGGGTCATTCACTTCTCGGCTCGCGGCACGGACGGCGAGCTGGAACTCGTGTGGCCTCTCGACGTCGGTTTAGACGACATCGCAGAGAGTTTGCTGGGAAGAGTTCCTAAGCAACGTATCCCCGAATCTGAGGGCCGCCGATTTTGGAACGAGCGCGACGGTGGCATCTCTTTGTTAGGCCCAGGAGCCTACTCGTGGAATCCAAAGAGGCGTGGGCTGGCAGAAGCTGAGCAAGTGACAGCTGAGTCGAGGGGAATCACGTATTGAGGGCGGAAATGTCTTGGGATCACCGCAGGCTGATTGAAAGCCCTGACACGGTGATGGCCTGGTTCGCGTTACGGAAACTACGGCCCACCACTGCCGGTGCGAAACCCACGTGCGGATCCTCGAAAAGCTGGAAATATCCGAGCACGACAGCTCTG
>VBJE01000113.1 GCA_005879675.1 Chloroflexota bacterium | reverse complement strand
AAACATGAACGAGGTGATCCTCCTTGGCATGGGCACCTCGCTGCACGCGGCGATGATCGGCGAGTACGTGCTCGAGGACTGGGTTGGTATCCCGGCGCGGGCGGCCGACGCGTCCGAGTTCCGCTATCGCCGGCCGACCTTTGGTGACAACGCCCTCAGCGTGGTGATCACGCAGTCGGGCGAGACGGCCGATACCCTCGTGGCGCTGCAGCAAGCCAAGGCGCGCGGCGCCCTGACCGTGGCGGTCACCAACGTGATCGCAAGCTCCGCCGCGCGCGATGCGGACGGAGCGATCTACCTGCACGCGGGTCCGGAGATCGGAGTCGCCTCGACGAAGACATTCAACTCTCACCTCGTCAGCCTGTACCTGCTGGCGATGCGCCTCGCGAAGGCGAACGGTCGCATCTCCCTCGAGCGACGGCGCGAGCTGGTCGAGGCGCTGCGGGTGCTTCCCGAGCAGGTCCGCGGCATCCTCGCCCGCGACAAGGAGATTGAAAAGCTGGCCCACAAGTACAGCGGGTACCGCAACTTCATGTACGCGGGACGCGGAATGGGCTATCCGGTCGCCCTGGAGGGCGCGCTCAAGCTGAAGGAGATCTCCTACGTCCACGCCGAGGGGACCTCAGGCGGCGAGCTGAAGCACGGTCCCATCGCCTTGCTCGACGACCAGTTCCCGGTGGTCGCCATCTGCACCGCCAGCTCCACCAAGGACAAGATGGTCAGCAACGTCCACGAGATCGTGGCCCGCAACGCGCCCGTTCTCGCGCTGGTGACCGAGGGCGACAGGTCGCTGGAGGGTGTCGCGACCGACATGTTCGAGATGCCGGCGGTCGAGGAGGGCGCGTCCGCCATCCTCAACACCGTGATGCTGCAGCTGTTCGCTTACCACGTGGCCACCAAGCTGGGCCAGGACGTCGACCAGCCAAGGAACCTCGCCAAATCGGTGACAGTCGAATAAGAGAGTCGTCCTCCCCATTCATGGGGAGGTGGCGCGGAGCGCCGGAGGGGCTGTTCACCAGACGCCGCCGGAGGGGCAGTTCTCCAGACGCCAAAATGGTGTCGTGCAGCGCATCGGCGTCGACGCGGTCTCGGTGGATCGGATCGCACTCGCCGTCAAGCGGTCCGGTCTCGGCTTCCTCCACAAGGTCTACACCCCGGCCGAGCTGACCTACTGCGCGGGCAACGAAGAGCGCCTGGCCGGCCGTTGGGCCGCCAAGGAGGCCGTGATCAAGTGCTTCGACGGCACCGGCATCTGCTTCCCGCGCCGGCGCATCGAGGTGCTGCCCGGCCCTAACGGCGCACCGCGCGCCCGCCTGCTGGGCAACGACCGGGGCGCCCAGGTCGAGGTCAGCATCACGCATCACAGCCGGCTCGCGGTCGCGACCGCCCACCTCGAGATCTCGGACTCGGCGGCCATGCTGCCGGCCCCCGACGCCGTGGTCATCCCCCGCCGGCCGAAGGATGCGCACAAGGGCACGTTCGGCACCGCGGTGGTGCTGGCGGGGAGCCTGGGTCTGACGGGCGCCGCCTACCTGTCCTCGACGGCTGCCGCGCGCGCCGGCGCGGGCCTCGTCCGGCTGCTGGTGGCGGACAGCATCTACCCGATCCTGGCGGCGAAGTGCACGGAGGTCATGGCGACGCCCGTGCCGGAGGTGGCCCCCGGCGCAGTCGGGCATGCCGCCTATGACTCGATCCTGCGCCAGCTCGCCACCGCCGAGGTTGGGATCATCGGTCCGGGCCTGGGCCGCGACAGCTCGACCTGGCGGCTGGCCGTCGACCTCGCCCTGCATGCGAAATGTCCGCTCGTCATCGACGCCGACGGCCTGAACGCCCTTGCCGAATCGCCTCGCTCCAAGGGCAAGCTGGGCCCCAGGCGCGTCCTGACCCCGCACCCCGGGGAGCTGGCTCGCCTGACCGGCAAGACCGCCGATGCCATCAACGCCGACCGCGCCGCCGCGGCCCGAAAGGCGGCGAAGGAATGGGGCGCGATCGTGGTCTTGAAGGGAGCGCACACGCTGGTCGCTCATCCCGACGGGCGCGTCAGCGAAGACCCGCACGAGGTGCCCGCCCTGGCCAGCGGCGGCACTGGCGACGTGCTGTCGGGGATCATCGGCGGCTTGATCGCCCAGGGCTCCGAGCCGTTCTCGGCCGCGGTCACGGGCGTCTACGTCCACGCCGCGGCCGGCCGGCGCCTCGCCGAACGGCTTGGCGACTCGGGTTTGCTGGCGAGCGACCTGCTGCCCGAGATCCCGCAGGTCATGAACGTCCTGCGCGTGGGCGGACTCTGAAGGGCTCGCTTCGCTGGGCGGAGGTCGACCTCGGCGCGATCAGCGCCAACTGCGACCGCATCCTGCGCCATCTCCGTCGCGGTGCCCGGCTGTTCGCCGTGGTCAAGGCCGGCGGCTACGGCCACGGCGCGGTGCCGGTCGCGCACGCCGCCCTGGAGGGCGGTGCTACCGGCCTGGCGGTGGCCACTCTCGAAGAGTCGACCCAGCTGCGGGGGCTGGTCGATCCCGAGCAGATCCTGGTCATGGGCGGGCTTCTGCCCGCGCAGGCGAAGGAGGCCGCGGCGACCGGTTGCGGCATCGCCGTCTCGAGCCGCGATCTCGCGGAAGCGCTCGCCGGCGCGGCGCATGCGGTCCCCGTGCACCTGAAGATCGACACCGGCATGGGCCGGTTCGGCTGCGCGCCGGAGGAAGCCCCGAGCCTGGCCCAGTTGATCGCCGAGTCGCGAGGCACGCGGCTCGCGGGTACGTGGACCCATTTCGCGAAGTCGGAGTCCGACGAGGCGATGACGCGGCGTCAGCTCGAGCTCTTCCTCGACACCCTCGCGCGGTTCGAGGTCTCGCCAGGCATGCGGCATGCATGCAACTCGGCCGGCGCGCTGAACCACCCGGATTTCGCGCTCGACGCGGTGCGCTGCGGCATCGCGATCTACGGCTGCGAGTGGCCTGGCACGGAGCCCGCTCTCGCGCTGCGCTCCGTGATCACGCACCTGAGGACGGTCGAAAAGGGAGCGACAGTCGGTTATGGGTCGCTGTGGCGGGCGACCGCTACGACCCGCGTGGCGACGGTCGCGATCGGTTACGCCGACGGAGTCCATCGGGCACGCGCGAATCGAGGCCATGTCCTCGTCCGCGGCTGCCGCGCGCCGCTGATCGGGATGGTGAGCATGGACGCGATCACGCTGGACGTGAGCGATGTGCCGGGCGTGCAAGCAGGCGACACGGCGACGGTGATCGGCCGCGACGGCGACCAGGTGATCACCGCCGAGGAGGTTGCGGGGTGGTCAGGGACGATCAGCTACGAGGTGCTGACGTCGATTGGCCCGCGAGTGGAACGCCGCCACTCGCGGGCTGTGTGACTGACGAGTATCTAGCGGCGGCTCCAGCTCCATCCGCACGCCGTGCGCGCGGCCTGGGCCAGCGACTGCACCTGCTGCCACTGTGCCCGCGTGGTTGGGCGCCCCTGCGCCCACGCGGCCTTCAACGCCTGGACGGCGGCTGTGCACTGCGCCGTCGACGCGGCCTGCGTCACGACCGGCCTCGCTGTGCTTGGCGCGCACCCCGAGCGAATGGCGCTGAACAGCGACTTGAAGTTGGCGAACTCGGTGGCGTCCTCGGCCTGGTCCGCGGCTTCGGCGCCCTCGGCCATTGCCACCGCCCTCTCGGCCGCGTCTTCGGTCGCGTCGGCGGCGACCGCGGCCTTGAGGGCCTGGATCGCCGAGGTGCACGCGCCGCTTGGGGTGGCCTGGGTCGCGACGGTCGACGCCTGCAATCCAGGCTCGATAGACGCGGTCGAGGCGAGCGCGGCTTGCGTCGCCAAGGCAATCCCGAACACGGCGATCCCCGCTGCCGCCGTGGCGCCAACGACGAACTTGCGAATACGGATCATTCGTAGCCTCCTCGTATGCCCTGGTTGGGCCTTGCGGAGGATAGACGAATCCGGTGGACGCGCGGATCCCCCGTCGGAATAGGCGCCACACAAGGCCAATTCCAAATGGTGCAAAGGCAGGTGATCCTAAACTGGCGTTACTGATGGCGGAACCAGCCGCCCAAACCGCCTTTGCGGAAGAGGCATTGACACATCTCGACACCTTGTATCGGGGCGCGCTCCGGCTGACCCACGATCCTGACGCGGCGCAGGACCTGGTCCAGGAGGCGTATCTACGCGCGCTGCGTTACCAGCACAGCTACCAGCAGGGCACGAACATGAAGGCGTGGCTGTTCGCGATCATGCGCAACCTCTTCTGGGACCGCTTCAAGGGATCCCGCAAGGACGATGTCAGCCTGGACGACGTCGGCGACTTCGTCCTGTACGACAAGCTCCGCGACGAGGGTGCGCGGCCCGAGTCGGACGTGCTCGACAAGATCGCGGCCTCGGAGGTCGTGGCGGCGGTCGACAGGCTTCCGCCGCTGCACCGCGAGGTGGTGCTCCTGGTCGACGTCGAAGGCTTCTCCTACAAGGACGCCGCCCAGACCCTGGGGGTGCCCATCGGCACAGTGATGTCGCGCCTTCACCGGGCCCGCCAGCAGCTTCAAAAATCCCTCTATGACTACGCGCTCGAATCGGGTATCGTGCGCCCAGGCGGCATGAAAGAGGGGCCCCCGCGAAATGACGGCGAAGCCTCGGATTTCGTGGGGCCAACTCAGGTGCCACAGCCATGAGATGTGAGGAGTGTTCTGACAAGCTCGACCGCTTCGTCGACCGCGAGCTGACCAATACCGAGGCCCTGGAGGTGCAGCTGCACCTCGAAGGGTGCCCAGACTGCATGGAGCACTACGAGTTCCAGGAGCACCTCAAGCGCGTGGTCAAGCACTCGAGCTGCGGCAGATCCTCAGCTGACCCGGCGGCTCGAGGCCGCTCGGCTCTACTTGATCACGCCGGACGCCGAGCCCCCGCGCGTGGTCGAGATCGTGTCCGCCGCCCTGCGCGGAGGCGCCGACGTGATCCAGCTCCGGCACAAGTCATTGCCCCGTGGGGAGCTGCTCGCCCTGGCCCTCGAGCTGCGCAAGCTGGCACGGGATGCCGTCTTCGTCGTCAACGACTTCGTCGACATCGCACTCCTGAGCGGAGCCGACGGCGCCCACCTCGGCCCGGACGGCATCTCGCCGGCCTCGGCGCGAAAGGTCGCCCGGGATCGTTTGCTCATCGGGGTGTCCGCGTCTTCCGCGGACGCCGTCGCGACCGAGGCCGATTACGTGGGTTGCGGTCCCGCGTTCGCCACGCCGCTCAAACCGCAGAAGCGCGTGATCGGTCCCGAGGGAGTCGCCGCCGTTGCCGCCGCGGTCCGCATCCCGGTGTTCGCCATAGGCGGCATCGACGAGTCCAACGCGGCCACGCTGGTCGCGGCGGGGATCCGCCGGGCCTGCGTCATCAGGGCCGTCAGCGACGCGCCCGACCCCGAGCAGGCCACCCGGCGGCTGCGTGCCATGCTCACCTCATGACGATCGTCGGTCAGGGCGAGTTCCGACTTCTCTCCCTGATCAAGAAATTCCTCGCGCCAAACGCCACCGCAGACGATGCGGCCGTGATTGCGGACGCGACCGGCTTCCTGGTCCTCAGCACGGACATGTACGTCCAGGACGTTCATTTCACGCTCCGGACGGACGCCAAGAGCGTCGGCTGGCGATCGCTGGCGCTCGCGCTGGGCGACCTCGCGGCCAAAGGTGCGCAGCCGATGTGGGCGCTGACGTCCCTCGCTTTGCCGAAGATCGGATGGGGTCAGAAAGACCTGATCGGCGTTTACCGTGGCATGCGCGACCTCGGATCGCGCTACGGCATGTCCATCGTCGGCGGCGACCTGAGCTCGACGGGGGGACCGATCGTGCTTTCGATCACGGTCATCGGACGCACGGAGAGGATGCCCCTGTCCCGAGCGCAGGCTCAGCCTGGTTGGTCGGTGGGCGTTACCGGCCGGCTGGGGAGGGCGGCGATCGCGCTGCGCGAGCGCCGTGCATGGCTGTTCGACCCCCTGATCGAGGAGGGCCGGCGGCTCAACGAGCTCGGCCTGTGCTGCGGCGACATCTCTGACGGGCTCGTGCGGGAGATGGAGAAGTTCGCGGAGATGTCGGGTGTGGGTTGCGAGCTCGACGCCAAGAGCGTCCCGCGCGCACCGCGGGCGACCATCGAAGACGCGCTTACAAGTGGCGAGGAGCCCGAACTCGTCTGCGTCGGACCGGAGAACGTCATCGCCCTGGCCGGCCTGCACCTGGTCGGCCGATTGATCGAGGGCCCCCGGGTGAGCGTCCTCGGCGTTGACCTGAAGCGCACCGGCAATGACCACTTTGGCCGAGCAGGTAACTAACTCTCCGGCCGAGACAGAGCGCGTCGGGATGCTGCTCGGCGAGAGGCTGCAGCCGGGCGACGTCGTCCTCCTGACCGGCGAGCTCGGTGCGGGGAAGACCACGTTCGTACGCGGCGTGGCACAGGGGACGGGGTCGAGGGCGGAGGTCGCCAGCCCGACCTTCCAGCTCGTGCGGGTCTACCCCGGGCGGGTGCAGCTCGCGCACGTCGACCTTTACAGGGTCGAGAGCAGCTCGGAGCTCCGCGACCTTGGCCTCGAGGAGCTCGCGGAAAATGGCGCGGTCGTGGTCGAGTGGGGAGACAGGCTGCTGTCCTCCCCACTCGGTGGGGAGGTGGCGCCGAAGGCGACGGAGGGGCTGGACCAGTACGCGCTCATCGAGCTCAAGCACATGGGCGGCGACCGCCGCCTGATCAGGACGAAGCGTGACCTTCGTCATTGACACCTCGTCGAGCATCGCGGCGCTGGCGACGATCGACGGCGGCCGGCGGACCGAGATGTTCATGCCGGCGCGCAGTCCGGAGCTCCGTGCGGCGCTGAGGCGCATCGCTCGCTCGCGCGAGGTCACAAGGGTGGCTGTCGCGACGGGACCCGGCTCCTTCACCGGACTTCGTGTCGGGGTTTCCTTCGGTCTCGGCCTGGCCATGGGGCTGCGAGTGCCGATCATCCCGGTGCCGACCCTGGCCTTGCAGGCGGCCCGCAGTGACGATCCGGTGACGGCGATCGTCGAAGCCGGCAGGGGCAGGTACTACTACCAGCTCCCAGGCGGCGCGGTTGCCCTTGGCGCACCGGCGGAAATTCCGACTGCCTTTCAGCTGGTCGGGCGGCTTGAGGACACTCGTCCGCTCGCGGCGGCTGGGCACAGCTTCCGGGATGACGACCGCTTGCGCCCTTTCGTCGAGGCGGCCGAAAAGCTGATCGAGACGGCGCGCGAAGTGGCCTATGGTAGTGTCGAAATCGAGTACATGCAGTCCTTTTCAGCGAAGAGCTAATGGTCCAGATAAGGCAGCAGCTCGCTCTGGAGCTGATGCGCGAGGCGGACGTCAACACCGTCCAGGAGATCGAGCGCGAGATCTTTGCCACCCCCTGGCCGCGCAATGCCTATTACCGCGAGCTGGCTTCGCGCGCCAGCGCCCACTACGTGGTCCTGCGCCAGGAAGGCCCGGCCGAGCGGCCGGCCGGATACCGGATCGCGGACTTCGACGCGACGATCATCGGCTACGGCGGCATGTGGCGGATGTACGACGAGGCGCACGTGACGACGATCGGCGTCCGCCGCGACCTCCAGCACCGCGGTTACGGCCGGATCCTCTTCGCCGGTCTCGTCCAGGCCGCCTACGACATGGGCGCCAAGTGGGTGACGCTCGAGGTGCGAACCACGAACGACAACGCGATGAAGATGTACGAGACGTTCGGTTTCAAGGTCATCGGCCGGCGCAAGGGCTACTACACGGACAATGGCGAGGATGCCATCGTGATGTGGTCGGACTCGATCCATTCGCCGCGGTTTCGCAAGGCCTACGAGGCCAACCTGGAGCGGATCGACTCCGAGGTTCGCGGCCTGCGCCGCGAGCTCTTGTCGAAAGAGGAGTGATCAGGCACCCTCTCCCCATCGGGGAGAGGGCCGGGGGAGGGCTTAAGTTGGCACTCGCCCTCGGCATCGAAACCAGCTGCGACGAGACGTCGGTCGCCGTCGTCGAAGACGGGCGACGGGTCCTGGCCAACGTCATCCACTCCCAGGTCGACCTGCATCGGGAGTTCGGCGGCGTCGTCCCCGAGCTCGCGGCGCGCGACCACCTCGAACGCCTTCCGAATCTCCTCGACCTGGCGCTCGAGCAGGCCGGCGTCCAGCCCGCGGACCTCGACCTGCTTGCGGTGACCCGCGGACCAGGGCTCGTCGGCTGCCTGCTCGTCGGTGTCGGGGTGGGGGAGGGCCTGGCCGCCGCGTGGAAGAAACCACTCACCGGCGTCAACCACCTCTGGGGCCACATCTACGCGGCGATGCTGACCCGGCCGGAGCTGGAGCCGCCGCTTCTCGGACTCGTCGTCAGCGGGGCTCATTCGGACCTCGTGCGCATGCCGGCCCACGGTCGGTTCGAGGTCCTCGGGCGCACTCGCGACGACGCGGCAGGCGAGGCGTTCGACAAGGCGGCGCGCATGCTCGGCCTTGGTTTTCCCGGTGGCCCGGCCCTCGATCGCCTGGCCCGTCGCGGGGACGCAGCACGCCAACCGCTGCCAAAACCCTCGCTCCCTGGGCTCGAGTACAGCTTCAGCGGCCTTAAGACCGCCCTCCTG
>VBJE01000184.1 GCA_005879675.1 Chloroflexota bacterium | reverse complement strand
GCGATCTCCTCCAGGCCCAGGTTCGGGAAGGCGGACGTGAGCAGGCCGAGCTTCACGTCCCGGCTCTCACCGCGCGGTCGACCTCGACCCAGCGCTGCTGTCGCGAGCTCTGCGCCACCGCCTCGAGGACCAGCATCTCGTCGTGGCCGTCGGCGAAGGTGGGGTAGCCCTCGCCGGGCCGGCCCGCGGCGACCGCTTGATAGACCGCCGCGTATAGCGCCTTGAAGGTGTCCGCGAACCCCTCGACGTGGCCCCCGGGGAGGGAGGACGCGCGCCGGCCGGCGTCGTTGAGGATCGCCGGGTCGCGGAGGAGCAGCTCGCTGGGGCGGCCTCGATGTCCGATCCACAGCTCGTCGGGGCGCTCCGAGTCCCACGCGGCGGCGGACTGCGATCCGTCGATCTCGAAGACCAGCGAGTTCTTGCGGCCGGGGCTGACCTGGGAGACCGTCACCGCGCCCCGGGCGCCATCCTCGAAGCGGAGCAGGATCGTGGCCGCGTCCTCCGTCTTCACCTCCCGTTCGCCGCGCCGGCTGATGAAGGTCACGAGGTCGGCCATCGCCGACCTGATCCTCTTGCCGAGGAGGAACGTGGTGAGGTCCATCCAGTGCGAGCCGATGTCGGCGACGGCGCGCAGGTCGCCGCCGAGATGAGGGTCGACGCGCCAGTTCCAGTCCGTGTCCTGCAGCAACCAGTCCTGCAGGTAGTGCCCGGACACGAGCCGCACCTCGCCGAGCTCGCCGGCCGCGACCATGCCGTGCACGTGCTGGCATACGGGATAGAAGCGCAGGTTGTAGTTGACCGCGTGCACGAGCTTCGCCTTTTCGGCGGCGCGCAGGAGGTCGGCCGATTCGGCGGAGGTCGTGGTCAGCGGCTTCTCGCACACGACATGCTTCCCCGCCTCGAGGGCGGCCCTGGCCTGGGCGTGGTGCAGGTGGTTCGGTGAGGTGACGTGGACGACCTCGACGCGCTCATCGTCCAGCATGGCCTGGAAGCTCTCGTAGGCGGGAGGGAGTCCGAGCTCGCGCGAGCGAGCCTGCGCGCGCTCATGCGTGGAGCCGACGACTCCATGGACCTGCACCCCGAGCCTGCGCAGCGCTTCGACGTGGACGACGCCGATGAAACCGGTGCCGACGACGGCGGCGCCGATCTCCGCGAAGGCCTTCACATGTACCAGTTTCGCTGGCGGTCGCCCTGCCGTGCCGAAGGCCGGTCGTTGGGCGCCGACGCTCGGCCGCACCACGCGACCGCGTTGGCTATCACCCGCTGGATCTCGTGCTGGTGATACACCGGGTACTCCTGGTCGCCAGGGCTGAAGTAGAAGACCCTGCCGGCGCCGCGGCGGTAGCAGCACCCGCCGCGGAACACCTCGCCGCCTTCGTAAGAGCTGATGAACACGAGCTCGTCGGGAGGCGGGATGTCGAAGAACTCCCCGTAGATCTCCTGGTGCGGGATGACGATCGGCTGCGGGACGCCGGCGGCGATCGGATGAGCCGGGTCCACCGTCCAGATCAGCTCCCGCTCACCACCGGGGTCGGACCGCCAGATCAGCGAGCACGACGTGCCCATGAGGCGCCGGAAGATCTTCGAGTAGTGGCCCGAGTGCAGGACCACGATGCCCATGCCGTCGAGGACGCGCGCGTGCACCCGGGCCACGACCTCGTCGGCGACCTGGTCGTGGGCCGCGTGCCCCCACCACGTGAGCACGTCGGTCTCGGCGAGGGCCTCCTCACCAAGGCCGTGCTCCGGCTCTTCGAGCGTCGCCACGCGGACCGTCACGCCATGGCCGAGCTCGCGCTCGAGGCCCTCGACGATGGGTGCGTGCATGCCGCCGGGATAGATGCGCTTGACCGACGGCTCGCGCCTCTCGTGGACGTGCTCATTCCAGACGGTGACTCGCAGCTGGCGGCCGGCCGCCATCAGATCGGAAGCGCTTCGCCGGTCCGGTAGATCGATACGGGCTCGTGCACCGTCGCCGACTCGACGGCCGCGGCGACGAACGCGATGGTGCCGAGGTTGCGGCGGCCCGAGGTCTCGGGCTCGCGGCCGGTGCGGATGGCGTCCACGAAATCGGTGATCGTCCCCCACCCGCCGGTGCGGGCCATCGGGTGCAGCGTCGCCGCGCGCGGCTTGGCACCGCGCGGCCGGATCACGACCTTGTCGTGCGCCATATCGTCGTCGCGGTTCGACCAGGACACCTCGCCGTGCTCGAACTCGAGGCTCCAGCGCCCGCCCCACGGGGTCACGGGGGCGCTGCTGACCCAGCTGCCCCGGTAGCTCACAACGACGCCCGGAAAGACGATCGACGCGATCGTCGCCGACGGACCGCTGAAGGCGGTCCACTTGGGGTTCCATGCCTCGCAGTAGATGCGCTGGGGCTCGCTGTCCAGGATCAGGCGAAGCAGGTCGAAGTGGTGGATGGACATGTCGACGAGCAGTGGCTGCTCCTCGAGGTGGTGGCGGCCGCGCCCGTTCGGACCGACCGTCGAGTAGCGGCGGAAGTCGATCGAGACCTCGTGGAGCTTGCCCAGCGATTCGTGCCGGACCATGTCCGCGATCGCGCGGGGCGCCGGGAAGTACCGGTAGTTCTGGCTCACCATCAGGATGAGACCCGCGCGCGTGGCCACGTCGACGAGCTCTTGCCCGGCCGTGAGGCTGGGCGCGAATGGTTTCTCGACCAGGACATGGAGGCCGGCGTCCAGCGCGGCTCGGGTCACCGGCACGTGGGCGGGCAGGGCGGTCGTGTTGAGGACCGCCTCCGGGTGCGTGGCTCCGATGGCCTCCCGCAGCGATTCGAAGACCATCTCCGGCCGCGGCTTGAGCTCTTCGCCCAGCATGTCGAGGGCGTAGGGGTCCGAGTCGACGTACCCGACGACCTCGACCTCGCCGATGTCGGGGAGCACCCGCCGGGCCCAGTTGCGGCCGTGCGCGCCCATGCCGACCTGGACGATTCGCAGCGGAGTCACGGCCGAAATGATGCGTGACCGCTCAGCGATTTCATCTCGCTTACAACGAGAATCGCGGCGATGGGTTTCGCTCGTATCGACGAGCTGGGCGACCGGCTCAGCGAGCTCGACGAGCGGGGCCTCGAGCTGACCCCCCGCGTCCTGGCGGGCTCGCGGTCGAGGCGCGCGCGATGAGCTGCACGGGGACCACGACCTTGGCGCCGGTGGGCGATCCGCCCGCGACCATCTTGAGAAGGAGACGCATCGCCTCGGCGCCGATCTCGTAGAACGGCACGTGGACGGTCGTCAACGGGGGCGTCGTGTAGGCGGCGCTGTCGAGGCCGTCGCAGCCGGCCACCGAGCAATCCTCCGGCACGCGTTTGCCAATCGCGCGGAGCGCTGTCAGCGCGCCGACGGCGACCAGGTCATGGTGGCAGAAGACCGCGCTGACGTCCGGCCGCCGCTCGAGGAGGCGCGGCAACCCGGCGAGGCCGCCGGCCACATCGGTTCCGGCCTCCTCCACGAGGTCGTTCGCGGACTCGACGCCGGCCTCCTCGAGCGCTTTCCGGTAACCGAGCTGGCGGCTCTGCGTCAGCCGAAGGCCGCGGATCCCCGTCAGGACGCCGACCACTCGGTGGCCTCCCTGCAGGAGGTGATGCGTCGCGATGTACCCCGCCTGCTCGTCGTCGGCGCAGACCGTCGACACGGACCGTCCAGCGATGTGATTCAAGCTCACGACCGGCAGCGTCGGGTCGAGAACGTGGCTCAGCGCGGTGTCCTCCTCCATCTGCGGCGCCGCGAGCAGGATTCCGTCGACGCGGCGCTCCATCATCGCCGGCAGCGCGTACTCGGTCCCGGAACCCTCAGGCTCGATGCTGGTGAGCAGGAGCCCATAGCCTTGCCTGCGGGCTTCCTGCTCCGCCCCGGCGAGCGAGCGGCTCAGGCCCGGGTCGCTGAAGTCCCCGGCGATGAGCCCGACAGTCCGCGTCCGCTGCATGACAAGGCTGCGCGCCTGGAGGTTGGGGACGTAACCGAGATCGCTCGCCGCCTGGAGGATCCGCGCCCGCGTGGCGTCCGAGACGGAACCGCCGCCGTTCAGCACCTTGCTCGTGGTCTGGAAGCTGACGCCGGAACGCGCGGCGACGTCCTTGACGGAGACGTGCCTGGTGGGCCTGCGCACCCTCACGCTCCGGGTATTATGCGCGGACAGGGAACGTTCGCCCAGCCGTCGATTCGGTGGAGGTGAAGCGTGGGATCCCGGACCCTGCACCCGCGGCCCAGCCTCCGGCGAGAGGCGTGGGCGAGCCTCGACGGCGAGTGGGAGTTCGGCGTGGGCGAGCGGCCGGCGTTCGACCGCAGGATCGAGGTTCCCTTCTGTCCCGAGTCCGAGCTGTCGGGGATCGGGGAGCGGGTGGGCGACGTGCTCTGGTATCGGAGGCGCTTCGATGCCCCGCCGGCCGAGCGGCTTCTCCTCCATTTCGGCGCCGTGGACTACTGGGCGACGGTGTGGGTGAACGACCTCGAGGTCGCGCGCCACGAGGGCGGCCACAGCCCCTTCACCGCCGACATCACCCGGGCCGTCCGTGCGCGCGACAACGTGGTCGTCGTCCGCTCCGAGGACTCACTTGCCGACAGGACGATCCCGCGGGGCAAGCAGTACTGGAAGGAGGAGCCGGAGGGGATCTTCTACACGGCCACGACCGGGATCTGGCAGAGCGTGTGGCTCGAGCCACTGCCTGGACGCCACGTCACCCAACTGGCGCTGACGCCCGACCTGCCGCACGGGTTCGTCGATTTCCACGTCGACGCCGGGGCCGTGATCGTCGTGCGCCTCGAAGGCGATGTGGTGGGAAGGTCGACCGGCGAGCCGCTCGGCCGCATCGCGCTCGAACGCGTCGAGCCCTGGCATCCAGGCTCGCCGCGCCTGTACGACGTCGAGGTCACTTACCGCGGCGACCGGGTGGAAACGTACTTCGGCTTGCGCAGCGTGGAGGCTCGCGACGGGCGGTTCTGGCTCAACGGCGAGCCCTTCGTCCAGAGGCTCGTCCTCGACCAGGGGTACTTTCCGGGCGGGCTCTTGACCGCCGCCACGGACGACGACCTCCGCCGCGACATCGAGCTGGCGAAGGCCCTCGGATTCGACGGCGCGCGCAAGCACCAGAAAGCCGAGGACCCGCGCTGGCTCTACTGGGCGGACCGGCTGGGTTTCCTGGTCTGGGCGGAGATGCCGAGCTTCCATGAGCACACACCGATGGCCGAGCACCGGCTGGTGACCGAATGGAGCCGGCTCGTCCACCGCGACCGCCACCATCCGTGCGTGGTCGCGTGGGTGGTGGCCAACGAGAGCTTTGGCCTGGACGGTAACCCGCCTGAGCGCCGCTCCAGGGTCACCGAGCAGATGTATCGCCTCACCCACGCGATGGACAGCTCGAGGCCGGTTGTGTCCAACGACGGCTGGGAGCACTCCCGAAGCGACCTGTGCACGATCCACGACTATTCGCCTCCGGC
The DNA here is from genome assembly GCA_005879675.1 of Chloroflexota bacterium. GTDB lineage: Bacteria > Chloroflexota > Dormibacteria > Dormibacterales > Dormibacteraceae > 40CM-4-65-16. Next base: position 19,207 of record VBJE01000184.1, on the reverse strand, counting down.
GGACCTGGCGCGCCGCTATCGCACCCTCGAATCCGCGCTCGACGGAAGCGCCGCCGGTCATCCGATCTACGACCCGGGTCACGGCCACCACGGCGAGCCGGTCATCGTCAGCGAGTTCGGCGGCCTTCGGCAGGCGGGTTCGGGGGGCTGGGGCTGGCTGGAGGTCGCGGACGAGGCGGAGCTCGTGAGCTCGTACCGGGACCTGGTCCAGGCACTGATGGATCCCGGACCAGTCGAGGGCTTCTGCTACACGCAGCTGACCGACGTCGAGCAGGAGCAGAACGGCCTGCTGACCGCGGATCGCAGGCCCAAGGTCGCCCCCGAGCTGCTGCGGCCGATCACAGAGACGCCAAAGAACCGGTGACAAGCCGGCCGCGGCTGCCGATCAATCCCGCGTTTTTTTGCGCAAAACTGCGACTTAACGGGCCCTTTGCACCGCACTTTTGCGCAAAACCCGACGGAAAGGCAACCTTGACAGATCTCCGGGTCCACCCTACGATCGGTTAACCGCTTTACTAAAGCGGTTTATCGTGTTGGGAGAGCAGATGCCAGGAGCCTTGCTGGGTGTCCCGGGTCACCATCGCTGACGTCGCCAGCGCGGCCGGCGTGTCCAAGACCGCCGTCTCGTTCGCGTTCAACAGCCCCGAGCGGTTGGGTCACGCGACGCTCGAGCGTGTGCTCGGCGTGGCGCACGACCTCGGCTATGCGCCCCACCCGGCCGCCCGCGCCCTCTCCACGAGGCGCAGCGGCACCATCGGCGTCCTCATCCCGCAGCGGCTCTCCACAGTCTTCGCCAACCCCTTCGTCAGCGAGCTCATCCAGGGCCTCGGCGAGCTGTGCGAGGAGCACGACCTGGCGCTGCTGCTGGTGCCGCCACTCGACGGATCGCTCGAGGCCGCGATCCGACACGCGTCGGTCGACGGTTTCATCAGCCTGGGCCTCAGCCCTCACGACCGGGCGGTCGAGGTCCTGGACGGCATCGGCATCCCGACGGTGCTGATCGACTCCGACGAGTCGTCGACGCATCCGGTCGTCAACGTCGACGACCGAGGCGGGGCCCAGGCCGCGGCGAGCCACCTCCTGGGTTTGGGCCACCGGCAGCTCGCGATCGTCGTCCTGCCGCCCGCGCGTGCCGAGATGAGCTACACCCCGACCGCGACCAGGCGGCTGGCCGGCTACAACGCGGCCATCGAAGCGGCCGGTGTGCCCGCGCCGCAGTCCGTCACCGCCGGCATCTCGGTCGCGGCAGGCATGCGCGCCTTCGAGTCCCTGCCTTCGGGCGCGAGCCGGCCGACCGGCGTCCTGGTCATGAGCGACATGGCGGCGATCGGTGTCATGAAGGCGGCCCAGACTGCGGGCATGCGCGTGCCTGGCGACCTCTCGGTCGTCGGCTTCGACGATCTACCGTTGTCCGCATGGACGAATCCGCCGCTGACCACCGTGCGTCAGCCGATCGTCGACAAGGGCCGGCTCGCCGCCCGGATGCTGATCGAGCGCATGAACGGCAAGTCCGTGGGATCGCCGGCGCCCCTCAGCACTACCCTCATCGTCAGGGCTTCCACATCAGAAGCAAGAAATCTCGATTTGCCAAATGACAGGAGGTAAATAGAATGTCTGTGGCAGCCCCGTGCAGCAGGCACGATCGGCGTCTTGGTGAAGGGATAAAGAGATGGCATCAGTAACTTACGACCACGTTGTCAAGCGGTACACAGCGGACGTCACCGTCGTCAAGGACTTCAACGTCGAGATCGAGGACAAGGAGTTCATGGTCCTCGTAGGTCCTTCCGGCTGCGGCAAGTCCACCGCGCTCCGGATGCTGGCCGGCCTGGAGCAGATCTCGGAAGGCCGCATCCTGATCGGCGACCGGGTGGTGAACAACGTCGCGGCCAAAGACCGCGACATCGCCATGGTTTTCCAGTCATACGCCCTGTACCCGCACATGTCGGTCTACGACAACATGGCCTTCCCGCTCCAGATGCAGCACATGAAGAAGCAAGAGATCGACAAGCGGGTGCGCAACGCCTCGCGCATCCTCGGGCTCGACAACTTCCTCAAGCGAAAGCCGCGCGCCCTGTCCGGCGGCCAGCGCCAGCGGGTGGCGCTTGGACGCGCGATCGTGCGCAGCCCCAAGGTCTTCTTGCTCGACGAGCCGCTGTCCAACCTGGACGCCAAGCTCCGCGGCCAGACCCGCGTCGAGCTGCAGAAGCTGCACCGCGACCTGCAGACGACGTTCATCTACGTCACCCACGACCAGGTCGAGGCCATGACCATGGGCGATCGGATCGCGATCATGAACGGCGGCATCCTGCAGCAGGTCGGCACGCCGGGCGAGATCTACGACCACCCGGCAAACCTCTTCGTCGCCGGCTTCATCGGCACGCCGACCATGAACTTCGTCCCGGCCACCGTCAGCAACGGGTCGGCGAAGGCGTCGGGCTTCGACCTGAAGCTGCCGAAGCCGATCTCCGCCCAGAAGGGCACGCTCGGGTTCCGCCCCGAGGCGGTGACCGACCGGGTGGTCGACGGAGCGCCGTCCTTCGAGATGAAGGTCGACGTCGTGGAGCGGCTCGGCTCCGACCAGTTTCTCTACGGGATGGTCGGCGGCGACCAGGTGACGGCCCGCGTGGATCCCCGCATGACCGTCGGGCCGGGCGACCGGGTGAAGCTGGGTCTCGACACGAGGAGCCTGCATTTCTTCGACGCGGAGAGCGAGCAGGCGCTTCTCTAGCCTCTTCACCGTCGGTTTCGGTCGGTCTTGGGCGTAGAGCGCATCCGCGCGATCCAGGATTTCGACTCCGCGCGCGCGCGGGCGTTTTGGCGCAACCTGCGCACGATCCTGACCGGACGGGCGCAGCGGCTGCGCTCGATGGAGCCCATGCTCAAGGCGGCCGGCGTCGAAGGACGCGCGGCCGGAGGGGTGCGGGAGATCCCGATCGAGCGCATCGCCGGCTCGGTCGCGCCGGAGGTCAAGACCTCCGACTTCGACCCGGCGTTCCTGCCCCTCAACCGGCGCATGCGCGAGAGGTGGACGCGCATCTACCAGGCGATGGTCGAGGGCGACGAGCTGCCGCCAATCGATGTCTACAAGGTCGATGACCGCTACTACGTGATCGACGGCCACCACCGGGTGTCCGTGGCCCGAAACCTCGGCCGGCCGACCATCAACGCGCGCGTGATCAACGTCCGCACCCGCGCGCCTCTCGAACCCGGCGTCGACGCCGAGTCGCTGCTGAAGGCGGCAGAGTACGCGGCGTTCCTCGAGACGACCCAGCTGCACCGCACCCGCCCCCAGGCGCGGCTCGAGTGCAGCCGGCTCGGGCGCTATGACGCGATCCTCGACCACATCCTCGGCCACGCGTACTTCCTGTCCCAGGAGCAGCACCGTCAGGTGCCCCTGCAGGAGGCCGCCGCCAGTTGGTACGACCACGTCTACCATCCGATCGCCGAGGCGATCCGCAAGCACCGCGTCCTCGAGCGGCTGCCGGTCTGGACCGAGGCCGACGTCTACGTGGAGGTCACGCGTCGCTGGCTCGAGCTCAGCAAGGAGGGCGGGCCCGCGGGCCCGAACCCGGCGATCGATGCGCTCCTGGCCGAGCACGCCCGCGGGTGGTGGCGCCGGAGGCGCAAGATCCAGCTGAGCGACAAGTGATCGGGATGATCTTCGGTCCGCCCGGCAGCGGCAAGGGCACGCAGGCGGCGCGGCTCGAGGACGAGCTGCACATCCACCACCTGTCGACCGGCGACATCCTCCGCAAGGAGGTCGCCAGGGGCACCCCCCTCGGCCAGGAGGTCGGCCGGATCATGTCCGCCGGCGACCTGGTTCCAGACGACCTCATCGTCGACGTGGTACGGACCAGGCTGCCCGAGGCGGAGAAGGGAGCCGGGGCTCTCCTCGACGGGTTTCCGCGGACCGTGGCCCAGGCCCGGGCGCTGGACTCCATGCTTCGGGACGAAGGCCACAACGTCGACTTCATCATCGCCCTGGACGTGCCCGAGAAGCTGCTGGTCGACCGCCTGCTGCACCGCGCGGAGCTGGAAGGCCGGACCGATGACACCCGCGAGGTGATCGCCGAGCGGATGAGGGAGTACCACAAGCTGACCGAGGCCGTGCTCGACCATTATCGGCAGCAAGGGCGCAGAATCCTCCACGTCGACGGCACCGGGTCGCCGGACGAGGTCTTCGACCGCGTCCACGCCGCGCTCAAGAAAGGGGTCCCGGCGAAATCAAGGCGAAGCCCCCGATTTCGTGGGGTCTAGCGGAATATCCTCTCGGTAACAGGGGAAGATGGCCCGCAAAGCCCGCCAGGCTGACCTCGGCCGATCGATGGTGAGCGCCGTCAACGGCGACGGCCACGCGCCCGTCGTCGAGGTTGGGCCGCAGGTCGCCGAACCGCGCATCTCGAGCCCGTTTCCCCCGATCGCCGAGTACGCCTTCCTCTCCGACTGCGAGGTCAACTGCCTCATCGCCCCCAGCGGCCGGGTGGAGTGGATGTGCCTGCCCAGGCCCGACGGCCCGAGCGTGTTCGCCGCCATCCTCGACCGGGCTGCCGGCAGCTTCGCCTTCGGCCCGACCGGCGTCCTGGTTCCGGCCGGCCGGCGCTACCTGCCGGGGACGCTCGTCCTCGAGACGACGTGGCGGACGCGGACCGGCTGGCTGATCGTCCGCGACGCGATGTGCATCGGGCCCTGGTACCACAGCCAGCGCCGCTCCGGTACCTATCGCCGGCCGCCCTCGGACTACGAGGCGCAGCACATCCTCCTGCGCACGGCGCGGTGCGTGGTCGGACAGGTCGAGCTGACCCTGGACTGCCAGCCCGTCTTCGACTACGGCGCGACGGACGCGAAGTGGGAGTACGCCGGTTCCGGGTACAACGAGGCGATCGCGAGCGGCGGCGAGAACGAGGTCCCGATCAAGCTCGTCACCGACCTTCGCGTCGGCTTCGAAGGCCCTGGCGCGCACGCCACCAAGACCCTGCGCCAGGGCGAGCGCGCGTACGTGGCGATGGTGTGGCCGCGCTCGCGGCACTCGACGGGCAAGGAGTACTGGGACGAGCACCCGGCGCCTCCGACGGTCGAGGAGGCGTTCGACCGGGTGGAGAAGACGGCCGACTTCTGGCGCGAGTGGATCAACCGCGGCGAGTTTCCCGAGCACCCCTGGCAGAGCTACCTTCAGCGCAGCGCCCTGACCCTGAAAGGCCTGACGTACAGCCCGACGGGAGCGCTGCTGGCGGCGCCCACGACCTCGCTGCCGGAGACGATCGGGGGCGAGCGCAACTGGGACTACCGCTACACGTGGATCCGCGACGGCACCTTCATGCTCTGGGGCCTCTACACGCTCGGTTTCGCGCGCGAGGCGAACGACTTCTTCTACTTCATCGCCGACGTCGCTGCCGGCAAGAAGGACCTGCAGATCATGTACGGCATCGGCGGCGAGCACCAGCTCGTCGAGAAGACCCTCGACCATCTAGGTGGCTACGAGGCCTCGCGACCGGTGCGCATCGGCAACGCGGCGTACAACCAGAAGCAGCACGACGTGTGGGGCGCGGTGCTCGACTCGGTCTACCTGCACACGAAGTCGCGCGACTACCTGCCGGAGGTCGTGTGGCCGACCCTCAAGCGCGCCGTCGAGTGCGCGATCGAAAACTGGCGGGCGCCTGACCGCGGCATCTGGGAGGTGCGCGGCGAGCCGCAGCACTTCACGTCGTCCAAGCTCATGTGCTGGGTCGCCCTGGACCGCGGCGCGAGGCTGGCGGAGATGCACGGCGACATCGCGCTGTCGCAGAGCTGGCAGGACGTCGCCGAGAAGATCAAGTCCGACATCTGCGAGCACGGCGTCGACGAGCGTGGCGTGTTCGTCCAGCACTACGGCGGGAAGGCGCTCGACGCCTCGGTGCTGCTCATCCCGCTGGTCCGGTTCCTTCCGCCCGAGGACCCACGCGTCCGCGCCACCGTGCTCGCGATCGCCGACGAGCTGACCGTCGACGGCATGGTGCTGCGCTACCGCACCACGGAGACCGACGACGGCCTGCGTGGCGAGGAGGGCACCTTCACCATCTGCTCGTTCTGGCTCGTCTCGGCCTTGTGCGAGATCGGCGAGCTGGACCGGGCGCGAGAGCTCTGCGAGAAGCTGCTGTCGTACGCGAGCCCGCTGCAGCTCTACGCCGAGGAGATCGACCCGCGCAGCGGCCGGCACCTGGGCAACTTCCCGCAGGCGTTCTCGCACCTGGCCCTGATCAACGCTGTGATGCACGTCATCCACGCCGAGACCGGGACGGGCAACAAGTTCAGCGCCGCACCGCCGTCGCCGCAGCCGTAGGTTTACCCCTGGCAGGAAGGTGAAGCTCCTCCGACGGTACGTCGAGGATCCGCGGGCGGTCGACGCCGTCGTCGTCCTGCTTGCCACGTGGTTCGTGCTCGGGGGGTACGTGGTCGCGTACGCCTACGTGCACGACCCCGGACATGTCATCGAGGCGGCCAAGAAGGCAGGTTTCACGACCGTGACCGCGTCGTGGTCGCTGCTGACGCTGTATCTGTTCGCGGGTTTTGCCACGGGCCTGCGCGAGGGGCGGCCCTGGAACCGGGCGCTGCCGGACGGGCAGACGGGAACGTTCGCGGCGGCGCTGATTTTCGGCGCCGCGTGGATCATCGACCAGGCTTTCTGGTCGCCGGTCTTCCAGACGGGCGGCATCGGGCTCGAGGCGCTGTTCACGCCGCCGCACCTGGTCGAGATGGCAGCCTCCGCCGTGATCGTGAGCGGCCCGCTCAGGGCCGCGGCGCGCCGCGGCGAGAAGCTGGCGAGCCCGGTGACGCTCATGTCGACGGCCCTCCTGCTGTCGGTGCTGACCTTCGCGACCCAGTTCATCCATCCCCTGATCGACCCGTGGGCCGCGGGCGACTACGAGTTCCGCAACGCCGTGAGCTCGGCGCCCTGGCTCGGGGAGAACATCGGTGTCGCGTCCATCCTCGCCCAGGCGGTGATCCTGGCCGGCACCGGGCTCTTGCTGAACAGCGGCTTCAACCTCCGGCCCGGCTCGATGACGTTCGTGTTCACGATCAACGGGCTCCTGGTGACGATCACGAAGTCGCACTTCTACCTGGTGCCGGTGGCGGTCGCCACCGGCGCGGCGGCCGACGCCTGGATCGCGTGGCGGGCGCGCCGGCCGGGCAAGCCGGCCGCGTCCCTCTGCGCGGTGATCGGCGGCGCATTCGCGGCCGCTTACCTGGTCGAGATCACGCTGCTGCCCGCGGGCACGACGTGGGGACCGTCGCTGTGGGCGGGGGCGATCATCGCCACGACGATGCTCACGTGGATGATGGGCCGCGTGCTCCGCGCGGGCCTGCCCGGTGCCGTGTTCGCGCCGTACGAGGGCCTCTCGAAAGAGCCCGAGCCGGAGCGCTGGACGCTCGACCCCGACAGCTCCGTGCGCGAGCAGCTGGTGCGGACGGCGCTCGACGACCTCGGCACGCCCGAGGCGTTGGGACGCAGCCCGCTCGCCCGGCTGCCGGGAGTGTCGAAGGGAGGCAGCGCGTCCAGCGAGCTGCGCGCGCTGCTTGTCGACGTGATCGGCGAACTCGCCGCTTCCTCCGCGCCGCGGGACGCGGAGGCCGGCCATCTCCTCCTCGACTACTACGTGAGGCGCGTCGGAAGCCACGAGGTGATCATGGAGCGGCTTCACATGAGCCGCCCGACCTACTACCGCCGGCTGCACCATGGCTACGAGCTCGTCGCCAACCGGATCGACCAGATCAGCGTCGTCAACCGGGTCCCGGTGAACGAATAGCGGCGCTACCGGTCGAGCTTGCGCAGCGCGTCCAGCTGCTCCTCCACGTCGGCATCGACACCCAGCGCCTCATAGCGAGCGTCGATCGCGTCGGAGCCGGAGGCAAAGCTGATCGTCTCCAGGTCGCCTTCCTGGACCAGGCGGTCGATCGCCGTGGCGCGGGCCTGCATCTCTTCGGTGGTCTGCTCGGCGCGGTGAAGAGTGGCGGTCAGGTCGGCGAAGTCGTTGGCGACGCCGGTCATCGCCTCGTTGATTCTCACCTGCGCCTCCGCGGCGCTGAACCGCGCTTTGATCACTTCCTGGCGGGCGGCGAACGCTTCGATCTGTCCTGAGAGGCGCTGCTCGATCATGGAGAGCGCCGCCTCTTCCTTCTCGACCTCGGCCAGCTGGCGCTCGAGGGTTTGCAGCTCACTGATCACCACCTGGCGGCGCTGCAGGGCGAGCCTCGCCATCGATTCTCGCCCCGCCTTCAAGTCCTGGCGCGCCTGCTCTTCCATCGTCGGCAGCTTCGCTCGCACCGCTTCGGCGGCCGCATGAAGCCGCTCCTTCGCGGCCGTGACCTCTCGGCCGGCGGCCGCCACCTGGTTCAGCAACGCGCGCTGCTTCTGGTGGGAGGTGAGATGGGTCACCCTTGGGTCGGGTGCGGGGGCGAGCGCGACCGACGCGCTCGATTTCAGCAGCTGGCTGAGCCGTTCCAGGATGCCCATCTCACACCTCCAGCGGTTTGATTTCAGCGCGCAACGCCGCCGCGCATGCCCGCGACCGTCGAGTTGTCGCCTCGCGAGGCGCGCGCGAGCCTGTCGCGCTGGATGCGGAAGTAGTAGTTGCCGAGAAAGCCCATGGCAGCGATCACGATCAGGCGCATCACGAGGACCTTGTCATCGCTGCCGAAGTCGAATGGAACTGTGGCTGTGAAGACGCAGGCGCCCAGATACAGGACGATCGCCAGCACCGTGTACGCGGCCTCGATGCGGCGCGTGAACACGAGCGCGAACGCGAAGACCACGGGGAAGTAGAGGACGTAGAACTGGTTGTGAAGGCCGTGGGAACCAGGCCACAGGACGACGATGGCGGTGATCAACACCAGGTCGATGACGCTCGCGACGATGACGACGATACGGTTCAGCGGACTTCCCATGACGTAGCGGCCGTGGAGGAAGAAGTTGACCGCCATGAGGACCAGGAAGAACGGCATGGTCTGCGTCAGCAGGCTCACGTTGGTGGACGTCCAAAGGACGAGCACGATGCCGGCCACGATGACGCTCCAACGAGCCCACATGATCACGGTCTGGCCGTAAAAGACGTCTTCCTGGTTGGCCTGGGCGGCGGTTCGGACTTCGCGGACTGCAGGCATTGGACTACCTCCTATGAAGCCGGCGCAGCCGGCTGTGTTCGGGGCTCGGTCGACGGGTGCTGCTCGACCTCGTCCAGCAGCTCTCCATGGATGCGAATCGCGTCAGCACGCCGCTGCGCTTCGTGGCGGGCGAAGAGGTTCCCGCACACTGCGACGGCCGCGATGGTCAGCAGTCGCGTGAAGATGGCCGGGTGGTCGTCAACGCTGGCCGTCGCCAGGCAGATGATTCCGTAGACGCCGACCACGAGCAACGTGTAGCCGGCGGTCATCTGGGTCGGGAATGCGACCGAGATGCCGACGATGGCGGCGAAGTAGAAGATGAAGACCGGCGACGGATAGCCGGTCTGGACCAGGACGAGCGCCGTCACCACGCAGATGTCGGCGAGGCTTGCCGCATAGACGACGTTGTCGAGCGCCGGGTGGCCGCGCAGCAGCTGCACGTGGAGATAGAAGTTGCCGAAGGCCAGGGCGATGATCGCGGCGAGCTGCACCTGCAGTGTGAGCAGGTCTTTGGGGCCCCAGAACGAAAGCAGGAGACCGGTGCCGATCAGGATCCAGCGCGCCCAGACCAGTACCGTCTGCCCGTAGGCGAGGTCGTCGGAGCGGATCTTGCCGGTGAAGGAGCTGAGCCCGCGGCTCGGCTGGGCTGCCGCCGGGTTGGGTGTGGAAGCGGCCTTCGCCGGCGCGGCCGGCGTTGCCACCGCCTTCCACTCCTGCGCCACACCGTCCCAGTACCACTTGCCGTCTGGCGAGACGAGGTGATGGGCCGGATTCCAACGGGTCGTGCTCATGGTTTGCTCTCCTTGGTCGAGCTCGCGGCGCCGACCTCTGATTTGATCTTCGCCAGCTCGTCGTCGATCTCCTTGGTGACGGTGATCCGGAGGAGCTCGGCTTCCACGAAGTCGCCGCCGCCCATCGACGGGAAGGACCCGAGGTCGATGAGCGAGTCGATGGCCTTCGCTCGAGCCTGCAGCCGCTCGGCCTTCTCCTCGGCCCGGCCGACGGCCATCCCGAGCTCGGCCAGCTCGCCGGAGACGCCGGCCAGCGATTCCTTCAGCCTGACCTCGGCCTCGGCCGCGCTGTACCGCGCCGACACGACCTCGCGGTGGGTCCGGAACTGCTCCACGCGGATCTGCAGGGTCCGCTCCTGCGTGGCCAGGCGCTGCTTCTCGGTCTCGACCTCATCGATCTGCTTTTTGAGGCCCTCGACCTCGTTCAATGCGAGCCACTTGCGTTCGATGGCGACGCGGGCGAGGTCGTCGCGTCCTGCGCTGACAGCGCGCCGCGCCTGGTCGTCGAGCTGGGGGATGCGGGTCTCGAGCCGCCGCGCCTGCTGCTCGAGCTGCTCCTTCGCGGTCGCCACGTCGACCAGACCTCGCCGCAGGGTGATCAGCAGCTCCTGCTGCTGGTTGTACGCGTAATCGAGAACCTGGCGCGGGTCCTCAGCCCTGTCGAGGGCGCTGCTCACCTCGGTGTTGAGCAGCAGCCTCAGACGCCTCCATAGACTCATGTCCGCCTCCTGTCGAGAAATCCGGCCGTTCGCCAGAGATTCGGCGGAACCGGGTTTCAGAAGCAGTCCCGAAAAGGTCTCAATTTCAGTCTCACCGCACGCTGAGACCATCCAGAATCAGGGGATGTCTCGGCTGATCGACGTTAGTCATCCGGTGGTGGCCGGGATGAAGACGTACCCGGGGCTGCCGGAGCCGGTGGTCGACGTGAACATGGACTACGACGCGTCGCGCGAGCGCTACCAGGGGCAGGCGGAGTTCTTCATCGCCTCGCTCCACCTTTGCGGAAACACCGGCACGTACGTGGACTCGCCGGTGCATCGCTACCGCGATGGTGCCGACCTTGCCGCCCTGCCGCTGGAGCGGCTGGCCGACATGGAGACGGTGGTGATCGACTGCACCGGTGCCGAGCGCGCCATCGGCGCCGATGTCCTCGCCGATGTCGAGCTTCGCTACCGCGCGGTCCTGGTTCGAACCGACTTCTCGCTCCACTGGGGCACGCCCGCGTATTTCGACGAGAACCCTTTTCTCACCGCGGACGCGTGCGAGATGCTGGTCCGCTCGGGCGCGCTCTTCGTCGGCATCGACTCGCTGAACATCGACGACACCGCGAACCCGGCCCGTCCGGCGCACACGATCCTGCTCGGCGCGGGGGTCCCGGTGTGCGAGCACATGACGAACCTGGCGGCGGTGCCGAGCTCGGGCGGGAGGCTACACGCTGTGCCAATCGCGTGGGTGGGAGGGGCGAGCTTCCCAGTCCGCGCCTACGTCATCACACCCTGATCTGCCGTTTTGCGCAAAACCGGCCAGAAAGGCCGCGATTTCGCGTGTTTTTGCGCAAAACGGGCGGCTAACAGGCTGGATTGGCGGGACGATCAACGGCCGTCACGCTGGCAGGGTGGGTCGGAAGCCGATCAAGGAAGCTCGGAGGCGACTGGGCAGAGGCGTGTACTGTCGGGCGGACAAGGCTGACGATCCGTGGACGGTCGTTTCGGCGTGGCTAGCTGTGCTGCCGGGCGACTCGGTCCTGTCAGGTCCAACCGCGGCGTGGCTACATGGCCTTGACGTGAATCCCTCAAATCCGATCGAGGTGATCGTGCCGTTTGGCACCTGGGCCCGCTCGCGCGCCAGCCTTCGTGTCCGTCATTGCAAGCTGGCGTCGAGTGAAATCGTCCGCGTCCACGGTCGACGTGCCACATCGATCGCGCGCACGATGCGCGATCTAAGCCGGCGAGTCTCGCGTGTCGAGTTCCTGGTGCTGGCGGACGCAGCCCTGCGGCTCGACTTGGGCCGGTTTGACGAGCTCGCCGAGCCCGCCGAGTCGCCAATGGAGACCCGACTGAGGTTGCTCTTGCTCCAGGCTGGGCTGCCGCGTCCCGAGGTCCAGACGAAGCTTCACGATTCCCATGGGCGGTTTGTCGGAAGGGCCGACCTCTACTACCCGGCAGCAAGGCTCGTAATCGAGTACGACGGCGCGAATCACCGTGACCGACTGGTCGAGGACAACCGCCGCCAGAACGCCCTCCTCGCCGCCGGCTTCACGATCCTTCGCTACACCGCTTCAGACATTCACCAGCGACCTGAAGCGGTCGTCACTCAGGTCGCGCAGGCTCTTCGGGCTTCAGGAACAGCGCCGCCAGCGGCGGCAGCGTCAGGGTGACGCTGTGCTGGTGCCCGTGCATCGCCACCGGCACCGCGTCCACCCCGCCCATGTTCCCAATCCCGCTCCCCCCATACAGCGGCGCATCGCCGTTCAACAGCTCCCGCCACCTGCCACCCATCGGGATCCCGATCTGATAGTTCTGCCGCGGCACAGGCGTGAAGTTGAACGCCCCGACGATCACGTCCTCGGGCGAGCGCCCCCGCCGGATGAGCGACACCACACTGTTTTCGGCGTCGGCGACGTCGATCCACTGGAACCCGCCCGGGTCGAAGTCCCTCTCGTGCAGCGCCTTCTCCTCGCGGAGGATGCGGTTGAGGTCGCCGACCCACAGCCTCAACCCCCCGTGGTTGGGTTGGTCGAGCAGATGCCAGTCCAGGGACGATTCGACGTCCCACTCCCGCCACTGCCCGAACTCGCCGCCCATGAACAGCAGCTTCTTGCCCGGCTGCGCGTACATCCAGCCAAACAGCAACCGCAGGTTCGCGAACTTCTGCCACTCGTCGCCCGGCATCTTCGCGATCAGCGACCCCTTGCCGTGCACGACCTCGTCGTGCGACAGCGGCAGCATGAAGTTCTCGCCGAAGGCGTAAAGCATCCGGAAGGTGAGGTTGGAGTGGTGGAACTTCCGGTGCACCGGCTCGCGCTCGAAGTAGAAAAGCGTGTCGTGCATCCAGCCCATGTCCCACTTCATGCCGAAGCCGAGCCCGCCGACGTACGTCGGCCGTGACACCAAGGGCCACGCCGTCGACTCCTCGGCGATGGTCTGCACGTCTGGCTGCTCCTTGTAGACCTCGATGTTGAAGCGGCGGAGAAAATCGACCGCCTCCAGGTTCTCGCGGCCGCCGAACTTGTTCGGGATCCACTCGCCCTGCTTGCGCGGGTAGTCGAGGTACAGCATCGAGGCCACGGCGTCGACCCGGAGTCCATCGGCGTGGTAGCGGTCGAGCCAGCACAGGGCGCTGCTCAGCAGGAAGCCCCGAACCTCGTTGCGCCCGTAGTTGAAGATCGAGCTGCCCCAGTCCGGATGCACGCCCAGCCGAGGGTCGGCGTGCTCGAAGGCACCCAGTCGAGGATCACGCCGATGCCGTTCTGGTGCAGGTAGTCGACCAGGAACATGAAGTCCTGCGGCGTGCCGTAGCGCGAGGTCGGTGCGAAGTAGCCGGTGACCTGGTAGCCCCACGACTCGTAGAGCGGGTGCTCCATCACGGGCATGAACTCCACGTGCGTGAAGCCCATGCGGCTCACGTAGTCGGCGAGGCGCGGCGCGAGCTCGCGGTACGACAGCCAGCGGTCGCCTTCCTCGGGCACGCGCATCCACGAGCCCAGGTGCATCTCGTACACGGCGAACGGCGCATCGCGGTTGTTGGCCGCGCCGCGGCTCTGCACCCAGCCTTCGTCGCCCCAGTTGTAGGCGAGGTCCCAAACGATCGAGGCCTGGCGCGGCGGCGCCTCGGAGTACGTGGCGAACGGGTCGGCCTTGTCGACGCCGGTGCGCGTCACCTTGGAGTGGACGTAGTACTTGTACATCGCGCCGTGGCCCACCGTGGGGATGAAACCCTCCCAGATGCCGGACTGCTCGCGCGGGTAGAGGCCGTTGGCATTCTTGTCCCAGCCGTTGAAGTCGCCGATCACGCTCACGGTGTCCGCGTTCGGCGCCCACACTGCGAAGTAGGTGCCCTCGGGATCGTGAGACAGGTGCGCGCCCAGCCTGTCGAACAGATGCCCATGCGTGCCCTCATTGAAGAGATGAAGGTCGAACGGGCTCAGCAGCGAGCGCGCGGCGATGCTCATGGAGGAGTCACCACGTCAAGGATCCCACGAAGCGGAATCCGGACCCAGTCAGGGCGCAGGTTCAGCTCGTACCGGAGCTCGTACAACGCCTTCTCCAGCAGCATGGTCGTGAGCTGCAGCTCGAGGTCCTCCTGGTTCTGGGGCACCCACGACGCGGTGCCCGCGGTGGCCAGGTAACTCTTCAAGAACACCGCCGAGACGGAATCCACCCAGAAACGCGCCCACCCCATGAGCTCGGGCAGCCTCTCCGAGCTGATCTCCTGCGACCGCAGCGCGGCCTGGCTTGCGTAGGAGAACGACCGCAGCATCCCCGCCACGTCGCGCATCGCCAGGCGCTTGAGGCGCCGCTCGTACAGGCTGCGCGTCGGCTCGCCTTCGAAATCGATGATCACGAAGTCGTGGCCCGTGTACAGGACCTGGCCCAGGTGGTAGTCGCCGTGCACCCGGATCCTCGTCGTGTTGAGGCGTCGGGCGAGGAACGACTTCAGCATGTACGGGATGCGCGACTCGAGGTCGAGCACCCTGCGGGCCTCCTCGCGCGCCTCGGCGGGCAGCTTGTTGAGCTGGCTGCGCAGAAGCTCCGTGGCGCGCAGCGACAGGCCGCTCAGCGACTGGTAGATCGAGCGCTGGTCCGAGGGCGAGATCCGCTCCGGCGCGAAGGCCGGGTCGGTGGGATCGGACGAGAGGGCGGCGTGGAGCTCGGCCGTGCGGCGACCGAGAAGGCGCGCCGACTCGAGATAGCCGCCGATGGTCCTGGTCGCGATCTCGCCGGGCTCATGCCTGCTCGCCTCCAGCACGCTGCGCGGCAGCGTCGGCGGCTGCAGGCCGACCAGCTCCGGGGCGTTGAAGTAGTGGGCGATCGTGTTGAGCGTGAACTGCCATGCGTCGCCCTGGTTGGGGACGTAGCCCTGGAGGATGGCGATGCTCACCGGCTCGCCCTTTCCTCGCCGGTACTCGAGGCTGCCCGCCAGGGGCGCGATCTGGCTGAACGCCGTCTTCTCGGTGAGGAAGCGACCGACCTCGAGCTCCGGGTTCACACCCTCCTCGAGCCGGCGGAAGACCTTCAGCATCAGCCGCTCGCCGAAGATCACCGAGTTGTTGCTCTGCTCGGCGACCGAGAGCTGGGCTTCGAGCCGGATCGTCTCCGGCCCGCGCAGGCGCGCGAACGCTTTCGTGGTCGAGCCGATCAGCGTCCCCGCGCCGCCGGTCGCGCGGCGCCGGCGCGCGATCGCGCCCAGCATCGCCTCGGCGAAGTTGGGCGGCCCGAGAGCGTCGTAGAGCAGGCCCCGCCCATCGCCCTCGCCCTGCGTCCGCACCCACGCGATCGCCGAATGCGGCCAGCGCTCCAGGATGTGAGGCGCCTCGGCCGCGTTGGCGTAGGCGATCGGCAGCACGTACGTGTCCGGATCGCCGTCCGCGTAGCCGATGACGACCGACGTGAGGTATGAGTAGCCCTCGGCTCCCGGGACGCTGACGACGTCGGAGATCGTCGCCGTCTTCACCCGTCTGGCCTTGCCCGCGAACCAGCGCCGCTGCGGGATGTAGCGGACCAGAACGCTCTCGAACCGCTCCTTGGAGCTGCCCACCAGGGCGGACTCCCACCCGCCGACAATCCGCACCTCGGGCAGCGCGGCCGTGGTCTGCGCGCCGTCGCTCTGGATCGACGGCACGGCGCGCGGCTGCATCGCGAACCAGTAGAAGGCGTGCGGGCCCATGGTCAGGAAGTAAGGGTTGTCGCCGATGACCGGCATCTCGTTGCTGCTGAACAGCTCGACCGGCACCAGCCCCTTCCACGCCGACAGGTCCAGCTCGACGGCCTGCAGGAAGCGCGAGAGGTTGGCGATGCACAGGATCTGCTCCGACTCGTAGCGGCGCACGTAGGCCAGCACCTTGCGGTTCTCGGGCCGGAGCAGCTCGAGGGTGCCGCGGCCGAACGCGCGGTGGCGCTTGCGCAGCGCGATCAGGCGCTTGGTCCACGAATAGATCGAGTGGGGGTTGCCCTGCTGGGCCTCGACGTTGACGGTCTCGTAGTGGTACTCGGGGTCGGTGATGACCGGCAGGTAGAGGCGCTAAGATGTTGTCGCCCATACCGATCTCGTCGCCGTAGTAGAGGACCGGCGTCCCTGGAAGCGAGAACAGCAGGCCGTTCATCAGCTCGATGCGCCGGCGATCGTTGCCGAGCAGCGGCGCCAGCCGGCGCCGGATCCCGAGGTTGAGGCGCGCCAGCCGGTCCTGCGTGTAGGCGCGGTACATGTAGTCGCGCTCTTCGTCGGTGACCATCTCCAGGGTCAGCTCGTCGTGGTTGCGGAGAAACAGCGCCCACTGCGCGTTGTCGGGTACCGACGGCGTCTGGGCCAGGATGTCGACGATCGGAAAGCGATCCTCCATGCGAATGGCCATGAACAGGCGGGGCATGAGGGGAAAGTGGAACGACATGTGGCACTCGTCGCCCTGGCCGAAGTAAGCGACCGCGTCCTCCGGCCACTGGTTGGCCTCGGCCAGCAGCATCCGGTTGCGGTAGCCGCCGTCGACGTGCTGGCGCAGCTCCTTGAGGAACGCGTGGGTCTCGGGCAGGTTCTCGCCGTTGGTGCCCTCGCGCTCGTAGAGGTACGGCACCGCGTCGAGACGGACCCCGTCGATGCCGGCGTCCATCCAGAAGTCGAGGACTTTGAACAGCGCCTCCTTGACCTTCGGGTTGTCGAAGTTCAGGTCCGGCTGGCTCGAGTAGAAGCGGTGCCAGTAATAGGCGTTGGCGACGTGGTCCCAGGTCCAGTTCGAGGTCTCGAAGTCCTTGAAGATGATCCGCACGTCCTGGTAGCGCTGGTTGGTCTCGCTCCAGACGTAGAAGTCACGCTGTGGCGTCCCGGGACGCGCTCGGCGGGCGCGCTGGAACCACGGATGCTGGTCTGACGTGTGGTTGCAGACCAGCTCGTTGATGACGCGGATGCCCCGGCGGTGGGCTTCGCGCACGAGCTGGTTGACGTCACCGAGGGTGCCGTACATCGGGTTGACGTTGGTGTAATCGGCGATGTCGTAGCCGTCGTCGCGCATCGGCGACGGGTAGAACGGCAGCAGCCACACCGCGCTGACGCCCAGGTCCTGCAGGTAGGGCAGCTTCTCGATCAGGCCGCGGAAGTCGCCGCTGCCGTCGCCGTCGCTGTCCATGAACGCGCGCACGTGCAGCTCGTAGATGAGCGCGTCCTTGTACCAGAGCGGATCGTCGTCGAGCTGGAACGTTTCGGTCTTGCGCTTGCGCGGGGTGGTGGCGATCACAGGAAGTACTCGAAGTCGTGCTCGCTTCTGACCCGGCGGCGGAAGCGGAAGATCTGCCCCGGCATCGAGCGCGGGTTCAGCTCGACGAAGTTGCGCGGGCCGTTCCAGAGGTAGCGCGCCCCGGAGATGAGCTCGTGCGCCTGGAACGACCTCTCGCGGTCGAGGCCGAGCTCCTCGAGGGGAAGGTTGACCATCCCGCGCTGCACGTGGTGCGGGTCGACGTTGACGACGGTCAGGACCACGTTGGCATTGTCGGGAGTGCTCTTGGAGTAGGCGAGGAGCTGGTCGTTTTCGGCCAGGTGGAAGCGCAGGCCGCGGTCGGTCTGCAGGGCCGGGTTTTCGCGCCGGATGCGGTTGACGATCGTGATCAGCTCGCGCATGCCCTGGTCGGGCTTCCAGTCGCGCAGCTGGTACTTCTCGGAGTCGAGGTACTCCTCCGCCCCGTGCTCGCGCGCGCGGCCCTCGAGCGCCTCGTACGGCGGGCCGTAGATGCCGTAGCTCGCGCCGAGCGTCGCCGCGAGGATGAGGCGCGCCTGGAAGGCGGGGCGCCCGCCCGTCTGGAGGTACTCGGTGAGGATGTCCGGCGTGTTCGGCCACAGGTTGGGACGGAAGAACTCGCGCACGGGCGGCTGGGAGAGCTCGGTGAAGTACTGGTACAGCTCGTAGGCGGTGTTGCGCCAGGCGAAGTACGTGTAGGACTGGCTGAAGCCGACCTTCGCGAGCCGGTACATGACCTTCGGCCGCGTGAACGCCTCGGAGAGGAGGATCGCGTCCGGATGGGCGCGGCGCAGCTCGGCGAGGGTCCACTCCCAGAACGGAAAGGGCTTGGTGTGCGGGTTGTCGACCCGAAAGACGCGCACGCCCTGCTCGGCCCAGTACAGAAAGATCGACAGCAGCTCCCGCCACAGCTCTTGCCAGTGCTCGGTCTCGAAGTCGAACGGGTAGATGTCCTCGTACTTCTTGGGTGGGTTCTCCGCGTACTGGATCGAGCCGTCCGGCCGGTGCTTGAACCATTCGGGGTGCTCGCGGGTGTAGGGGTGGTCGGGCGAGCACTGGAGCGCGATGTCGAGGGCGACGTCGATCTTCTGCTGCGCGGCGGACTTGACCAGGCGCTGGAAGTCGGCGAGCGTGCCCAGGTCCTTGTTCACTGCTTTGTGGCCGCCCTCCTCCGAGCCGATGGCCCAGGGGCTGCCCGGCTCGCCCGGTCTTGCCGCCTTGTTGTTGGCGCCCTTGCGATGGGTCCGGCCGATGGGGTGGATGGGCGGCAGGTAGAGCACGTCGAAGCCCATGCTCCCGATCTGCGGCAGCAGGCGCTCGACGTCTTTGAAGGTGCCGTGCCTGCTGGCGGGGCCCGTCGAACGAGGGAACAGCTCGAACCAGGTGCTGAAGCGGGCCTTCTCCGGCTCGACCAGGACCTCGAGCTCGCGCGCATACGTGGTGGCGAAGTCCCTCTCGGCGTACCGGCGCATCAGGTCGCCGGCCTGTCCGTCGGCCGACTCAGTCTTGCCGCTCCGCAGCGACTTCGCCAGTGCGTTGAGCCTTGCGGCGTCGGCGGCCGCTCCGTCGGCGCGCGCGGCTGCCGCCTCGAGCATGCGCGCCCCGACCTCGAGCTCGACCTTGACGTCCTGGCCGGCCTGCAGCCGCTTCGCGAGCTGGCGGCTCCATGTCTCGAAGTGGTCCACCCAGCCCTCGACGGTGAAGACGTAGCGGCCGATCTCTGTGACCGGAAACTCGCCGCGCCAGCGGTCGTTGCCCAGGAGCTGCATCGAAGCCTCGCTCCAGTCCGGCGACGCCGCGTGCCTGAACCGAAGCGCCGCCGCGAGCGTGTCGTGGCCGT
>VBJE01000183.1 GCA_005879675.1 Chloroflexota bacterium | reverse complement strand
ATGGCGACGCGCTTGCGCCCGTCGGTTGAAGGCGGCGTGGGGGTCGCCGCCGGGGTCGGGGAAGCTCTGTTCGCGCGCCTCCTGACCGGTGCTCGGGCCACGAATCAAATCGTGGCATGATTCGAGAGGGTGCTGAGATCCATCGACCCGGCCACCGGCCGGGAGCTCGCCTCGTTCCCCGAGGCCGACGGTGCGGCCATCGAGACGGCCCTGTCGAAGGCCTGGGACGCGCGGTACGGGTGGCGC
>VBJE01000112.1 GCA_005879675.1 Chloroflexota bacterium | reverse complement strand
ATCGACCTCCAGGTCGCGGTCCGGCGACTGGGCCTGGAACAGCTCTCGTCGGAGCCGCAGGGCGAGCCCTCGTCCACGGTGCGGCAGCGCGTGGTCCTGGCCCGCAGGCGCCAGCTGGCCCGGCAGGGCTGCCTCAACGCCCAGCTCAAGCCCGCCCGGCTCCGCCGGTTGGCGGGCCTCGCGCCGGCCTGCCGGCTCACGCTCGAGCGCTGGGCGGTCAACCGAGGCATGACGGCCCGGGGCTATCACCGCGCCTGGCGGGTGGCGCTCACCTCGGCCGACCTCGACGGTTCGGACGAGATACAGGAGCAACACGTCCTCGAAGCGCTCGGCTTTCGGCTGCAAGATGCCGCCGCCTGAGGCCCAGCTGCGGACGAAGGGTCGCTGGCCTCCGCCCGAGGGACCGCGCGTGGCCGTCGTCGGCTCGCGCCGGCCGAGTCCCTACGGCGAGGCGGTGGCCGAGCAGCTGGCGCTCGAGCTCGCCCGCGCCGGCGTCATCGTCGTCAGCGGCCTCGCCCTCGGCATCGATGCGGCGGCGCACCGCGGCGCTCTCAACGGAGGCGGGGTGACGGTCGCTGTCATGGGCACCGGCATCGACGTCATCTACCCGAGCGCGCACACGGTGCTGGCGGAGGCCATCCTCGCCGCAGGCGGCGCGCTGGTCAGCCAGTTTCCGGATGGCACCACGCCTCGCCGGCACAACTTTCCCGCGCGCAACTACACGATGGCCTCGCTCTCCGACGTCGTGGTCGTGGTGGAGGCCGCCGAGGGCTCCGGGGCGCTGATCACGGCCGAGGCGGCGCTGGACCTACATAAAGAGGTAATGGCGGTGCCCGGCAGCGTGTTCTCACCCCTGTCGGTGGGCACGCACTCCCTCCTGCGCGACGGCGCGGGGCTGGTCCAGAACGCGCGCGACGTGCTCGCCGCCCTGGACCTGGGCGGCGAGGTCCTGGACGACCCTCTGGCGCCGCCAAAGGGCCTGGGATTCGAGCTGCGGCGGGAGCGCGATGG
Source organism: Chloroflexota bacterium (assembly GCA_005879675.1). Taxonomy (GTDB): domain Bacteria; phylum Chloroflexota; class Dormibacteria; order Dormibacterales; family Dormibacteraceae; genus 40CM-4-65-16. The sequence continues at coordinate 7,035 of VBJE01000112.1, read as the reverse complement.
CATCCTTTCCCACCTCTCGGACGTTCTGGCTCTTAACGCCGCCGAAGTGGCCCGAAAGCTCCAGCTTCCGGTGGCCGAAGTCCTCGGCCGGTTGACCGCCCTGGAGCTCGAGGGGGCGGTGAAAAGGCACCAGGGCGGATATGTAAGGGCATTGCGCCGGGGCAAAGAACGGGCGTAGGATGCCGGCCCGGACCTGGCCCGGGGGAACAAGCGTCCAGGTTTGGGAATAAAGAGAAAGCTGTGCCGGAAGGATTGATCATCGTCGAGTCGCCCGCAAAGGCGAGGACCCTGAAGCGGTTCCTGGGGGACCGTTACGACGTCCGCGCCTCGATGGGCCACGTCCGGGACCTGCCCAAGAGCGAGATGGGCGTGGAGGTCGACGACGGCTTCAAGCCCCACTACGAGGTCGTCGAAACCCGCCGCAAGACGATCAACGAGCTTCGCTCGGCGGCGAAGAAGGACCAGGAGGTCATCCTCGCGTCCGACCCCGACAGGGAGGGCGAGGCCATCGCCTGGCACCTGGCGGAGGTGCTGAAGCTGCGCGATCCGAAGCGGATCGAGTTCCACGAGATCACCTCCGAGGCCGTGCGCCGGGCGCTCGAGTCGCCGCGCGGCATCGACATGCGCCTGGTCAACGCCCAGCAGGCCCGGCGCGTCGTCGACCGGCTCGTCGGCTTTCGGCTGAGCCCGTTCCTGTGGAGCAAGGTCCAGAAGGGGATCGGCGCGGGTCGGGTCTCCTCCGTCGCGCTTCGGCTGGTCGTCGACCGCGAGGAGGAGATCCGCAAGTTCGTCGCGGTCGAGTCCTGGACTGTCGACGTCGAGCTCTCGAAGCAGGGCCAGGAGGCCCAGTTCCTCGCGCGGCTGCACCGGCCGCTGGCCGGTGGGGACCAGAAGCTCGAGGTCCACAACGAGGCCGAGGCGCAGGAGATCGTCCGCAAGCTCGAGGGCGCGAGCTACCGCGTGGTCGGCGTCGAGCAGAAGCGGCGGAGCAAGAGCTCGAACCCGCCCTACATCACGTCCACCCTCCAGCAGGACGCCTCGAGCCGCCTGCGCATGCGGCCGCACGTCGCGATGCGCATCGCCCAGCAGCTGTACGAAGGCGTCGAGCTCGGGACCGAGGGACCGACGGGCCTGATCACCTACATGCGCACCGACTCGACCCGCATCTCGGACGACGCCGACGCGAAGGTGAAGGGCTGGATCCGGGGCCAGCACGGCGAGAAGTACCTCGGCTCGGCGCGCGCGGCGAAGAGCGTGCCGGGCGCGCAGGACGCGCACGAGGCGATCCGGCCGACCGACGTCAACCGCACGCCCGACGGAATCCGCGAGCACCTGACGCCCGACCAGTACCGGCTGTACGACCTGATCTGGCGCCGATTCGTCGCCAGCCGCATGGCGCCGGCGCAATACGACCAGACCCAAGCGGAGATCGAGGGCGGTGAGTTCGTCTTCCGGGCCAACGGCTCGGTGCTGGCCTTCGACGGCTTCTACAAGGTGTGGGGGCGGGACGAAAACGGCGAGAACGAACTTCCAGTCTTGGCCCAGGGCGAGGATCTCGACTACCACGGGCTCAAGCCCGAGCAGCACTTCAGCCAGCCGCCGCCGCGCTACACGGAGGCGACGCTGATCAAGGAGCTGGAGCAGCGGGGCATCGGCCGCCCGTCGACCTACGCGCCGATCGTGCAGACCATCACCAAGGCTCACGGCTACGTGGAGATCAAGGACCGGCGCCTCTACCCGACGCGCGTCGGCGAGGCCGTCAACACGCTGATGGTCGACCACTTCAAGTCGATCTCCGACGACGAGTACACCTCCAACCTCGAGAAGCGCCTGGACGAGGTCGAGAGCGGGAGCCAGGAATGGGTGCCGGTGGTCAAGGACTTCTACGGCCCGCTGCAGCGCATGCTCAGCGCCGCCGAAGAGGCCACCCCCGCGGACACGGATGAGGTCTGCCCCCTGTGCAACGAAGGCCACCTGGTCCGCAAGGCCAGTCGGTTCGGACCGTTCATGGGCTGCTCGCGCTATCCGAAGTGCAAGTTCCGGCGCGCGCTCACGCCCGACGGCGAAGCGCCGCAGCCGAAGCTCCTCGACGAGCCCTGCCCGACCTGCGGGGTACGGCGAGTTCGTCGGCTGCTCCGGTTACCCCGAGTGCAAGTACATCAAGCGTGACCCTGCCCAGACCGAGGCCAAGCCCACGGGGGAGGCGTGCCCGCAGTGCGGCGAGGGCCAGCTGGTCGAGCGCACCGGGCGCTACGGACCCTTCGTGGCGTGCTCGCGCTACCCGGACTGCAATTACCGCGCGAACATCGGCAAGGACGGCAAGCCACGGCAGGGACCAAAGGTCCTCGAGGAGCCGTGCCCGATCTGCGGGAAGCCGCTGGTCGAGCGGCGCGGGCGGTTCGGCCTCTTCAAGTCCTGCTCCGACTATCCCAAGTGCCCTGGGCCGAAGGGCGTCAAGAAGCTGGAAGCCGCCTCCTGACGACCGCCCCAGACCATCACGCGCGCCGGCGCCTCTGATTCGAAATCCGACCTCTGGGTATACTCCCTCAGCCAGTCTTGATCGACTGAGTTAGCACGCCCGGGGCAAACCCCCTGTCCTGACAAGGCCAGAACCGGGCGGAAGAGGAACAGGGAGGCAATCGAAACGTGGCGCAAGTGACTTTGAAGCAGCTGCTGGAGGCAGGTGTCCACTTCGGGCATCAGACCAGCCGCTGGAACCCGAAGATGAAGACCTACATCTTCACCGCCCGCAACGGCATCCACATCATCGACCTGCAGAAGACAGTGCGGCTTCTCGACGACGCGTGGGACTTCACGCGAAACGTCGCGGCGAGCGGCAGGCCTGTGCTTTTCGTCGGCACCAAGAAGCAGGCCCAGGAGACGATCCAGACCGAGGCCGCGCGCTGCGGCATGTACTTCGTCAACCGCCGCTGGATGGGCGGCATGCTCACCAACTTCAGCACCGTGAAGAAGCGCATCGACCGCCTCCAGGAGCTGCGCAAGATGCAGCAGGAAGGCCAGTTCGAGCAGATGGCGAAGAAGGAGGCGAAGCGCCTCCAGGACGAGCTCGACCGGCTGATGTTCCATTTCGACGGCATCGCCGACATGAAGCGGCTACCGGGCGCGCTTTACGTGGTCGACCCGCGCAAGGAGCACATCGCCGTCACCGAAGCGAACCGCCTGAAGATCCCCGTCGTCGCCATCACCGACTCCAACTGCGACCCGGACCTCATCACCTACGTGATCCCCGGCAACGACGACGCCATCCGGGCGGTGAAGCTGCTGACCGGGAAGATCGCCGACGCGTGCCAGGAGGGCCGCCAGGAGGCCGCCGCCCGCGGCGAGATCATGCCCGAGGTCGAAGAGCGCGAGTTCCTCGAGACCCCTCGCTACGAGGAGATCGAGGAGTACCTGGAGGACGAAGAGGACTACCTGCCGACGGTCTCCGAAGAGGAGTTCATCGGCCACACCGCCGAAGACGAGGAGGCTCGTTGATGGCCGTGGACATGGACCTGATCAAGAAGCTGCGCGAGATGTCCGGCGCCGGCATGATGGACTGCAAGAAGGCACTCGAGGAGGCCGGCGGAGACCTCGAGAAGGCGTTCACCATCCTGCGCGAGAAGGGCGTCGCCAAGGCCGCCAAGCACGCAGACCGCGCGACCGGCCAGGGCGTCGTCGAGGCTTACCTTCACTCCACGTCGCCCGACTACCCGCCGCAGCTCGGCGTGCTGATCGAGGTCAACTGCGAGACCGACTTCGTGGCCAAGGGGAGCGACTTCCGCAAGCTGGCGCGCGAGCTCGCGCTCCAGGTGGCAGGCTTCGGCGCGCGGTGGGTGAGCCGCGACGACGTGCCGGACGACGTCCTGGTCACCGAACGGGAGGTCTACGAGGCCAAGGCGCGGCAGGACGGCAAGCCGGAACAGGTCATCCCCCGGATCGTGGAGGGCCAGATCGAGGATTTCCTCAAGCACAGCTGCCTGATGGAGCAGGAGTACTTTCGCGAGCCGGGCCGGACCGTGCAGCAGCTCATCGCCGAGAACATCTCCAAGCTCCAGGAGAACATCACAGTCCGCCGCTTCGCGCGATTTAACATCAGGGAGTCCTGAGCCAGGCAGCGGGCGCGCCAGGCGCCCAACCGAAAGGGGTGAGCGTGGGAGATCGGTCGCCCAAGTACAACCGCGTGCTGCTCAAGCTGAGCGGTGAAGCGCTCGGCGGCAAACGCGATTACGGCATCGATCTCGAGGTCGTGGAGACCATCGCCGCCCAGGTCAAGCGTGTGCACCAGATGGGGGTGCAGATGGCGCTCGTGGTCGGCGGAGGGAACATCTTCAGGGGTCTCGCCGCGACCGAGCGCGGCTTCGACCGCGCGACCGGCGACTACATGGGCATGCTCGCGACCGTGATCAACGCTCTCGCGCTGCAGGACGCCCTCGAGCGAGCGGGCATCCCGGCGCGGACCATGACGGCGATCCAGATGCCGCAGGTGGCGGAGCCCTACATCCGCCGGCGCGCCGTCCGCCACCTGGAGAAGGGCCGCGTCGTCATCCTCGCCGCCGGCACCGGCAACCCGTACTTCACCACCGACACAACCGCGGCGCTGCGCGCGGTCGAGATCGAGGCGGACGTGATCCTCAAGGCCACCAAGGTCGATGGCGTGTACACCGCGGACCCGAAGCGCGACCCGACCGCGACGAAGTTCGAGCGCCTCGGCTACCTCGAGGTGCTGAACCGCGGGATCGAGGTCATGGACAACACCGCGCTGACTCTGTGCATGGACAACGACGTGCCCATCGTCGTCTTCAATCTGCTCACCCCGGGGAACATCGAGCGCGTGGTTCTCGGCGAGGAGATCGGCACGCTTGTGGGCTCGGCGACGAGATCATCCCGTGATTGATCCAGTCCTGCGCGAAGCCGAGTCGAAGATGAGCAAGTCGGTCGACCACTTCGGCGCCGAGCTGACCCACATCCGCACCGGCCGCGCGAACCCCGCCCTGATCGACCGGATCATGGTCCCGTACTACGGCACGCCCACGCCGCTCAACCAGCTCGCTCAGATCAGCGTTCCGGAGCCGCGTCTCCTGGTAGTGCAGGTCTACGACAAGAGCCAGATCGGCGCGGTCGAGAAGGCGCTCCGCACGAGCGACCAGGGTTTGAACCCCGCCAACGACGGCCAGGTGATCCGAGTGCCGATCCCGCCGCTGACCGAGGAGCGCCGCAAGGAGTACGTCAAGCTCGTCCGCCAGAAGGCCGAGGAGGCGCGGGTCGCCATCCGCAACGTGCGCCGGGACGAGCTCCACCGCATCGAGCAGATGCAGAAGCAGGGCGAGGTGGCGGAGGACGAGTCCAAGCGCGCCACGGGGCGCCTGCAGAAGATCACCGAGGCCCAGGTCGAGAAGGTCGACTCCCTCGCCGGCCGCAAAGAGCGAGAGGTGATGGAGGTCTAAACATATGAGAGGAAACCCGGATGGTTTCCTCTCATCGCGCGTGCGGCTTCGCCGCAGGCGCTGCTCTCCTTCCGGTATACGGTTCGGCCTGTTTTAGTAGCCTTCCACAAGCGACGCCGGGAGTCCTATTTCGACGTGTGTCGCAGCGGGGGTGAACCCGGCTGCCCTGGCCACCCTCGTAAGCCGGTTTTGGCCCTGGCCGGTACGCTTTCCTCACCTTTGGACTCGCAGGTCCCCCGCCACATCGGGATCATCATGGACGGCAACGGCCGCTGGGCACGCCGCCAGGGCCGGCCCGTCAGCTTCGGCCACCGCGCAGGCGTCCGCGCCATCAAGCGGGTGCTCCAGGCATGCGAGGACCACGGCGTCCACGCGCTCTCGATCTACGCCTTCTCGACCGAGAACTGGGCCCGCCCGCGGGCCGAGGTGCGTGCCCTGATGCGGCTCTTCCACGAGACCATGCAGCGCGAGATCGACGAGATGCACCAGCGTGGCGTGCGGATCGTGGTCAGCGGACGGCGCGAGGAGCTGTCGCAGCGCATGCGCGAGCGCATCGAGGAGGCGATGGCGAGGACCGCGAGCAACAAGAACGGCGTGCTCAACGTCTGCCTCAACTACGGAGGCAGGGCAGAGATCGTCGACGCCGCGCGCAGGCTCATCCGCGATGGCGTCGCACCGGCCGAGGTGGATGAGGCGTCGCTCTCTCAGCGGATGTACCAGCCGGACCTGCCCGACCCCGACCTGATCATCCGCACCGCCGGCGAGCACAGGGTCAGCAATTTCCTGCTGTGGCAGGGCGCCTACGCGGAGATGCTGGTGAGCGAGACGCTCTGGCCGGATTTCGGGGAGGACGACCTGAAGGCAGCCCTTGCCGACTACGCGTCCAGGGTGCGGCGGTTCGGTGGCCGGCCATCGGCGGAGGTGGTCGCCAGTTGACCACGCGCAATGCCCCCTTGACCGGCGGTTGGAGACCCAGCCCGTTGATGGTGCGCATCCTCAGCGCGTTCGTGATCCTGGCCATGGTCATCGGTCTCGTCCTGGTCGGGATCTACGGCGTGTACGCCCTGGTGCTTCTTCTCGGCGGCCTCGCGCTGTACGAGTTCAACGCCCTCTCGGACAAGATGGGCTCTCGTGCTCCCGCCTGGCTGCTGTTCCCCCTCGGCGTGTTCTTCGCCTTCAGCGGCACGGCACTCAAGCAGGTCGACGTCACGCTCGTCCTCGCGCTTGCCCTCGTCGGCGGACTCGGCGCGTTCCTTTTCCTTCCGGGCCAGAGGCAGGGCCTGAGCCGTTGGGCGATGGGTCTCGCCGGCGCTCTATACATCGGGATGCCGTTCAACTTCTACCTGCTCCTGTACACGTCGAAGCCCAACGGCCTCGTGTGGACGCTGTTCACGATCTTCGCGGTGGTCGCCAGCGATGCGTCGGCGCTCCTGGTCGGCAGCCGCATCGGCCGCCATCCCTTCTTCGCGACCATCAGCCCGCGAAAGACGGTCGAGGGCGCGATCGCCGGCGTCGTGGGAGCGGTGATCGTGATGGTGATCGGGGTGTCGATGGTGCTGGGGATCAACCCATTGCACGCCATCGCGCTGGG
>VBJE01000182.1 GCA_005879675.1 Chloroflexota bacterium | reverse complement strand
CCGGAGGTGTAAGAGGAGCAATCCTTTGAGCTGACCGGTACTAATAGCCCGAGGGCTTGTTCACCTATAACTCACTCTTCAGATCATTGAAGGCGCCGGGCGCGCAAAGGGCGCACCGGCAAGTGAGAGCCAACGAACAAAGAGGTCCAGCGCAAGAACGCATTTTGGAGAATCTCGTAGACCTAATTCGGTTGTTGCAATGACAGCTGAGATACATCCCCTGGAGACCACCGACCTCCATTGGTCGGCGCGCGCCCTCGAGCTGGCGCGCCGTGCCGACTACCGAACAAGCCCCAACCCGATGGTCGGCGCGGTGGTGCTCGACAGCCAGGGTCACCTCGCCGGCGAGGGCTACCACCGAGCCCAGGGCCACCTGCTCTAATCAAGCAGTGGGTGAGAAGGGCGCTGCGCCTGACCTCGACGGCAAAGACCTGAACATCGCGATCGTCGTGGCCCGGTTCAACGAGGACGTGACGAAGCGCCTGCTCAGGGGCGCGCAGGATGCTTTGACCAGGCACGGCGTCGAGGAGCCCGACGTCTACTGGGTGCCCGGTTCGCTCGAGCTGCCCGTGACCGCGCTCGCCCTCGCTGAAAAAGGCGGCCACGACGCCATCGTGTGCCTTGGCGCTGTCATTCGCGGCGAGACGTTCCATTTCGAGGTCGTCGCCATGCAAGCGGCGATGGGGATCATGCAGGTGCAGCTCGACACCGGCGTGCCGATCACCTTCGGCGTCCTCACCACCGACGACATGGACCAGGCTCTCGCGCGCTCTGGCCCCAGGAACAACAAGGGCGCGGAGGCCGCCGATGCGGCGGTCGAGATGGCCAACCTCCTGGCGGAGATTCAGGGCTAGGTCTCAGCCCACCACCGACAGCGCCAGGACCCTCTTGCCCGCCGGCATGACCACGAACCCCTCGGTGGCCGCCGGCGTCGAGTACCGGCTCGCGGCACCGATCTTGGTGGTGTAGAGCGTCCTTCCGGTTGACGGCTCGAACGCGTAGAGGGTCCCGGACTGCCACTCGATCGCCCACACCGCGCCCGCGGCGGTCATCGGCGGCGCGAGCGTCGGATGGTTCGCGTGCCACGCAACCTGGAGCGACGATGCGCTGACCGAGACCGCGTAAAGCCCGTCGATGCACGGGATGAACACCATCGACCCGAGCCAGGCCGTGCCGCCCCAGGCGCCGTTGCAGATCCGGCGGCTCGCGACCTGACCTCCGATCCCGCCGAGGCTTCCCGGTCGCAGGAGATACCCGATGCCCTCCTTGCCGATCACGAACACCCGGTCCAATGAAGGCAGCAGGACCGCGCCGGTCGACCCGAGGTCGACATCGCCGCTGTTCAAAGCCACCCAGTTCGAAGGCGCGAAGTAAGACTTGACGGTCGAAAGGTCTGGCGAGAGCTGGATCACAGCATCGCTGTAGTCGAAGCTCGATGAGGATGCCGTGGCGTTGCCCGTGACGACATAGACGCTCCCGTCCGGGCCGATCGTCGCCCCCTGCGGAGTCCAGATGCTCGCGCCCGTCCGAGCGGGGACGCGGTACGTCCGCGCCGGTCCGCCGCCCAGCGGCACGCCGACCACGTATCCGTGGTAGTCGCCGCAGTCGCCGAACAGCCCGCCGAACGGCACGTAGACAAATCCCGAACCGATCGCGAGTGCGGCCCGCAGCTGCTGCACGCGCGGCGTCGACCCGGCGGGGTCGATGGTTTGCTGCCACAACACCGACCCGTCGGTCAGGCTCAGCGCAAAAAGCACGTGGTGGTAACCGCGCAGGAACGCCACCACGTACATCCGCCCCGACGATGTGTCGGCCGCCGGCGTGCCCGTGATCCCCGTGACCGGCCCGATGTTCCCGCACGGCAGAGTCGACGAGTCGACGGGCTCGCCCAGGTGGCGCTGCCAGACGGTGCTGCCGGTGAACACGTCGAGCGAGTAGACCGTGTTGTTCTCAGTGGCGACGATCACGTGTCCCGCGACGATGAGCGGCGAGGCGTAGACGTCGCCGTCGACGCCGACGTTCCATGCGGTGCGCGGCGTCGTCAGGGCGGGCTCGGTCGGTCCCGCGCCCGAGCGCGCAGGGTCGCGATGGTACTCAGCCCAATCGAGCGAGATGGGTGTGGACGGAGTGGCCAGCACCGAGGGAGAAGGCGATGACGAACGTGGAGGCGCCGCGGGACTGCACGCGATCATGGCGAGGCATCCGAGCAGGAGGGCCCCCGAGCCTCGCGACATCAGCTGAAATGTCACAGGCCCCAGGAGAACTTCCGCTCCGGCTTCATCCGCGCCCTCTCCGGCGCCAGCAGCTCAACCCGGCCCTGCATCGCCACGCCCCGCTTCGGTCCCATCGCGTCGACGACCATCGCCGCGCGCGGCTCCGCGGTCAGGTTGCGCAACTTCACGCCGTCGACGTCGAAGTCCAGCGATCCATCGTCGTTCATCGTGTACATGACCGGCACAACGTGCGGCCAGCCCGAGGGCCCCACCGTGCCGATGCGCGCGATCCGCTGCGAGCGCAGAAATTCGAGCTCAGCCGCGCTGAACACGAGTCAAATCCTAGACTCAACAGTTCACATGGGAATCACAGCCTCGAGCACGATCGGCGGTTACACGATCACGCGCCGGGAACCGCTGGCACGGCTCGAGGGCGAGTACCTCGAACTCGAGCACCAGCGCACGGGCGCGAAGCACATCCACATCCAGTGCCCCGACGACAACAACGCCTTCGCCGTCTTTTTCTCGACGCCACCACCGGACTCCACCGGCGTCGCGCACATCCTCGAGCACGTGGTCCTCGCGGGCTCGCAGCGTTTTCCTGTCCGCGACCCCTTCTTCAGCATGACCCGACGCACCCTCGCGACGTTCATGAACGCGCTCACGGGCGCCGACTGGACGATGTACCTGTTCAGCACCCGCAACGCCAAGGACTACGTGAACCTCCTCGAGGTCTACCTCGATGCGACCTTCTTCCCGCGACTCGACGAAGACTCCTTCAAGCAGGAGGGGATCCGCTTCGAGTTTGAAGAGCCCACTGACCCTGAGAGCGGGCTGCGGTACAAGGGCGTGGTTTTCAACGAGATGAAAGGCGCCCTGGCGACCTCGTCCTCGGCCGTCGATCGCGCGATCGGCAAGACGCTCTTCAAAGACTTGCCCTACCAGCACATCTCCGGCGGCGACCCGCAGGACATCCCCAACCTCACCTGGGAAAACCTGCGCGCGTTTCACGCGCGGCACTACCACCCGAGCAACGCGCGCTTCTACACCTACGGCAACCAGGCGCTCGAGGTCACGCTCGAGGCGATCGAGCGCGACGCGCTAGCGCGGTTCCAGCGTATGGAGATCGACGCCAAGATCCCGGACGTCGCGCGGGCGGCGAAGCCGATGGCCGCGGTCGAGCCCTACCCGGCCTCCGCGACCGAGGACAACTCGCGCAAGGCGCAGGCGCTGACTGCGTGGGTCACGGTGCCGAGCGCGGACTCGTTCCGCTCGCTGGCAATGAAGGTCCTTGCCGAGGTGCTGCTGTCGAACGCCGGCTCGCCACTCCGTAAAGCGCTCATCGACTCGGGCCTCGGCAGCGCGCTGGCCGACGGTAGCGGGCTGCAGGACGATTACAAGGAATCGGTCTTCGGCGCCGGTCTCAAGGGCATCGTGGCCGAGGACGCCGAGAAGGTTCAGGAGGTCGTGCTCGACACGCTGAAGCGGCTGGCGGACAACGGCGTGGAAAAGGAGCAGGTCGACGCCGCGATCCACCATCTCGAGTTCGAGAAGCGCGAGCGCTCCAACGCCGGCTTTCCCTACGCGCTTCGCCTGCTGTTCGCGAGCCTGCCCGCGTACCACTACGAGGGCGATCCTGTCGCCGCCCTCGACTTCGACGCCGACCTGGAGCGCCTCGAGAAGGCCCGCGCCGAAGGCCGCTTCTTCGAGACCCTCATCCGCGCCGAGCTGCTCGACAACCCGCACCGCGCGCTGCTGACCGCCGTCCCGGACACCCAGCTCGAGGAGCGCCAGCGCCAGGCCGAGATGGATCGTCTCGCGGCGATCGAATCCCGCCTCACCGACGCCGAGCGAAAAGGGATCGTCGAGGACGCGCTCCGGCTCAAGGCCGAGCAGGAGGCGAAGCAGGACCTCTCCTCGCTGCCCACTCTCGAGCTCGCCGACATCCCGATGAAGTTCGAGGACGTGCCCAGCCGCGACGCCAGCCTCCGCACGGCGACGGTCGAGTTCTATCCCCAGCCGACGAACGGCATCACCTACCTCGACGTGCGAAGCGATTTCTCGCGGCTCAGCACGGAGCAGAAGGACCTGCTCCCGCTGTTCAGTCGCGTGCTCACCCAGAGCGGAGCTGCCGGCCAGGACTACGCCGAGATCGCGACGCGCATCGCGGCCACCACGGGTGGGATCGGCGCCGCGGCGCAGATCCAGTCCCTCGCGGCGCGCGACGACTACCTGCAGTCGTTTGTCGTGTCGGGTCGCGCGCTCGACCGGAACGCCCAGCCCTTCATCGAGCTCGTCACCGACCTCGTGGCGCGGCTCGACGTGAAGCCGAAGCGCCTGAAGGAGGTCATCGCCGAGATCAGCACCCGCCTCGAGACCTCGATCGCCGGCCTGGGTTTCCAGTTCGCGCTGCTTCGCGCGCACTCCAAGCTCAGCTCCGAGGGCGCGATCAACGACCGCCTCCAGGGCATCGGCATGCTGCACACGATGCGGCGCCTCGCGCGCCTCGACGAGGCTGCGCATCATCGTCACGTGCGAGGAGGCCATGATCCAGCCGCTCCGTGAGCTGCTGGCCGGAATGGTCGCGGCCCTTCCCGCGGGCGGCGCGGGTGGCCAGCCCGCACCCGTCGCACCGCTCGAGCTGGCGCCGGAGGCTCGAGTCGCGCCCGTGCCGGTCGCGTTCAACGTGCGCATCTTCAAGACGGTCCGCTACACCCACCAGGACTCGCCGGTGCTCCTCGTTCTCGCCAACTACCTCCGCGATACGTTCCTGCATCGTGAGCTGCGCGAGAAAGGCGGCGCTTATGGCGGCTATGCGCAGGCCGGCGTCGGCAACGGGACCTTCTACTTCGGGTCGTATCGCGACCCGAACATCGTCCGCACTTACGACGTCTTCGACCAGGCGGTTCGCTGGGTGACCGAGGGCGACATCGACGCCGATGCGCTGACGGAGGCGATCCTCGGTGCGTGCGGAGACGTCGACCCGCTCGAGTCGCCGGACATCAAGGGCCGCCGCGAAGCGACCAACCGCTCCACCGGGTTCACGCGCGAGGCGCGCGAGCGCTTCAAGCAGCGCCTTCTCCAGGTCACGGCCGAAGACCTGAAGCGCGTGACGCGGACCTATTTCCTGGGCGCGCCCGCGGTGCAGACCACCGTGGCCGGCGCCGACCTCATCGAGGAGGCTCGCAAGGAGAGACCCGGGCTGTTCGAGGTCGTCGCGCCCGTCTGAGGGGAACGCAATAGACTGGCGCCGGTGAGACGGTACTGGCGGAACGAGTTCTTCTGGCCGGCGGTCATCGTGCTGGTCGGGGTCTACTTCCTGCTCCGTAACCTCGGCCTGCTGGACTGGCTGCGCCCGGACATCTTCTGGCCGCTGGTCCTCATCGGGCTGGGCGTCTGGCTCATCCTGCGTCGCACCTGGCGCTGAGGCCATGTGGAACCGAAACCCGAGCATCTGGTGGGGCGGCGTCCTCGTCATCATCGGCGTCCTCTTCCTGCTCGCCAACCTGGGCGTCCTCAACAACCTGGACTGGAACGTGATCTGGCCGCTCCTGCTCATAGCGCTCGGCGCGTGGCTGCTCCTCGCCCGCATCGGGCCGGGGAGCGCCTCGGCGGACGTGGACAGCGCGGAGGCGCGTGATGGGCTCGCGCAAGCCAAGCTCGAGATGGCTCTCGGCTCCGCGCGGATAGACGTTCGCTCGGCCTCGCTCGAAGACGACCAGCTCTACAGGGTCCATATCGAGCACGCCGGGACTCCTCCCGAGGTTGCACTCGACCGGAGCACAGGCACCGTCAGGATCAGCCAGCGCCCCGACTGGTTCATGGGGGCGCGACGCCTGCACGTCGACGCCAGGCTCGCCGAGGCCATCCCCTGGGAGGTGAGCTGCGCCACGGGCGCCATCCGCGGCCAATTCGACCTCTCGAGCGGGTCGATCAACGGCTTCAGCTGCCGCACCGGCGCAAGCCACATCGACATCGCCCTCGGCCCGCCGAAAGGCACCGTGCCGGTCCATGTCCAGGGTGGCGCGCTGACCGTAGGCATCACGCGGCCCGCGGGCGTGCCCATGCAGGTGCAGGCGTCAGGCGGGGCCGTCCAGCTGCGCGCCGACGGCTCGCGCCACGACGGGATCGGGTCGCGCAGCTGGAAGTCCGACGGCTTCGACGCCGCGGCCGACCGCTACGACGTCACCGTGTCCGGCGGCTCGATCAACGTCGAAGTCAGCGGCCGCTGATCGATGCGCTACACCTATCGCTACCGAAGCTTCTTCTGGCCGGCGCTCCTCATCCTCGCCGGCGTCGTCGCCCTGCTGGTCAACACCGGCCAGATCCCGGTCGAGCGCCTGGCGCAGATCATCGACCTGTGGCCGCTCATCCTGGTGGTGATCGGTCTCGAGCTGATCGTGCGCCGCACCGTCCATGGGGTCGCGGGCGATGTCGCCGCTGCCCTCATCGTCCTGCTGGCGATCGGCGGCGCGGCCGCGTACGTGGCCGTCGGACCGACTCCCTCGGCGACACACACGCTCGACGCGTCGGACCAGGTGGGCGGCCTGACCGCGGCGGCCGCCGAGATTGACGCCGGCGGGGCGACGATCACCGTCAACGGCACCACGGACATCGGCGCCGACCTGTTCCGCGCGCACATCGACTACGGCGGACAGAAGCCTGAGGTGCGGCTCGATCGCGCGGCGAGGCGGCTGGTGATCAGCCAGCGGAACAGCTTTCCCTTCTTCCAGAGCCGCAAGTTCGAGCTTCGCCTCGACCTGAATCCCGCCGTCGCGTGGCAGCTGGATCTCAACACCGGGTCGGCGAGCACCTCGATCAACGCCGCCCGCCTGCACGTCACGTCGCTCACGCTCAACACGGGCGCGAGCAGGGACGAGATCACCCTGGGCCAACCCTCAGGCCACGTGCCTGTCCAGATCAACGGAGGGGCGCTGACCGTGAGCCTGCATACCCAGTCCGGAGTCCAGGGCTCGGTTCGGATTTCAGGTGGTGCGGTGACGCTCAACGCTTTTGGGCAGACGCAGCGAGGCATCGGAAGCCTCACCTACCAGTCGAAGGGGCTGGGCGACGTCACGGATTCTTACGAGATCGAGGTCAACGGGGGAGCCTGCACCGTGACCTGGGACGCGACGACCGAATCACCCTAACCGCGCGTCCAGCGCGTCGACCCGTGCCTTGTAGACCGCCGCCGTGGCAGGCGTGATCGCCTTCCGGAGGCCGCGAGCCGCGACAAGGAGGATGGTGTCGACCTCCTCGTCCGTGACGCCGGCCGCCGCAAGGACGCGGACGATGGCGGCCGCGCGCTCGGCGCCGGCGAGCATCTCGTCCTGGTCGGCAGCCAGCCGGTAAAGGCCATCCGCCTCCTTCTGCAGCCGATCCGCGAGCGCGTTGTGCTCCTCGCGGCCACGCAGTCGCACCTGCCTCGCGGCCGGCCGGGCCGCGGCCGCGGCAAGTCGGCCTTCGAGCAGGCGGCCGGACGCGGCCGCTGTCGCCGCCGCCGCGGGGCAGAGCCCGACGACCTGCTCCGCGCCCATGGCGACGCCTCGGCGTTCGAGCTCCGCGATCACGTCCGCGGGTGAAGTCACATCGACACGGAACAGGTTCATCGACAGCTGCACACGTTCGCCCGACAAGGGAAACGCCAGCGCCTGCACGCCGCGTAGGCCGGCGCCTGACTCGCGGATCGACCGCGCCAGCGCTCGGGCCGCGACCAGATCCGTGTCGTAGAGGATGACGTTGAACGCGACGAGCGGCGGCCGTGCCCCGATGCTCACCGCTCCCGCGGTGGGGTGGAGGGCAGGACCGCCGAGGCTGAGCGGCACCCGTCCGGCGCGGATATCAGCGAGCGTCCGGCCTTCGCCGTGGCCGTAGAAGTACACGGGCACGCGTAGCTCGGTCCAGACTTGCTCGCCCAGCTCGTGCGCCACCTCACGCGCCCGATCGAGGGATGCGTCGCCGAGCGGCACGATCGGCACCACATCGGCTGCCCCGATCCGCGGATGGACACCGTGATGTGCCCGCAGGTCGATGCGCTTCCTGGCGACGAGGATGGCGCCAAGGAGCGCCTCCGAGAGGTCGCCGGCGGAGCCCGCGAGCGTTATGACGACGCGGTTGTGATCGGGGTCCGCGTCGACGTCAAGCAGGTGCGCCGGGGCGGCCAGCGCCGCGAGGTCCGCGATCACGTCGTCCCGCCGGCCCTCGGAGAAGTTGGGCACCGACTCGAAGAGCTCGATCACGTGAACCGTTAGCGTAAGTTCCCGTGTCGGGGCCGGTCGCCCTCGTCTACGGCGAGGCGCTGATGAAGCATCACCTCTCCGACGAGCACCCTTTGCAGCCGATCCGGGTCAAGCTCGCCGTCGACCTCATCAAGTCGACCGGGCTCATCGAGCACTGCCACCTCCTGCCGCCCCGCGCCGCGACGACAAGGGAGCTCGAGCTGGTGCACGCGCCCGAGTACGTCGAGCTGGTGCGCACGCTCAGCGACCCCGCGAAGCGCCGCACCGTCTCGCCGCTGGCGATCAAGGCCGCCGGCTACGCCTCGGCGGACAATCCCATCTCCGACGAGCTGCACGAAGGCACGTCGCTGGTCGTCGGCGCGTCACTCGTCGCCGCCGAGGCGGTAGAGGGTGGCGCCGCGCTCCACGCCTTCAGCCCCTCGGGCGGTCTGCACCACGCGCACCGCGACCGCGCGTCGGGTTTCTGCACGTACAACGACGCCGCCGTCGCGTGCGAGTGGCTGAAGCGGCGCGGGCATCGCGTCGCGTACGTGGATGTCGATGTGCATCACGGCGACGGGGTGGAGCACATCTTCCAGGCCGACCCGGACGTGCTGACCATCAGCATGCACGAGAGTGGGCACTGGCTGTTTCCCGGGACCGGGTTTCCTCAAGACGCCGGTGTCGGTCCGGGCAGAGGTTCGGCGGCCAACGTCCCGTTCATGCCCTACACGTGGGACGAGCCGTGGCTGCTGGCGTTCGAGAAGGTCGTGCCCGCATTGTTACGACGGTTCAAGCCGACAGTGCTCGTCACCCAGGACGGGTGCGACTCGCACCACCTGGATCCGCTCGCGCACCTGGCGAACACGACGCGCATCTGGCCTCGCGTGGGCCAGGTCTTCCACGAGCTGGCCCACGAGCTTTGCGAAGGAAGGTGGCTGGCGTTGGGAGGGGGCGGCTACGCCGTCTATGAGGTCGTGCCCCGCGCGTGGACCCTCCTGTTCGCGGAGATGGTCGAGCACCCAGAGCTGGCCGCCGAGGTCAACGATCCCACCACGGTCGTTCCCGGCGGCGAGGCCCAGGAACGTGTGTGGCACGCCTTGCGCAAGGACCTCGGCCGGCTGGGCGAGGTCCACGGAATGGACTTCGGCTAGACCGAGTACGTCCTCAGGCAGCGCGTGCAGACCCGCGCGCGAAAGGTCTTCCCAGACACGGTCACGCGGCCCATCTGCAGGTTGGGCAGGAACCTCCGGTTGACCCGGTTCTTGGCGTGGCTGACGTGGTGTCCGTACTGCGGCGTCTTGCCGCAGATCGCGCATTGCTTGGCCATGAGTTACCTTCCGGCTGGAGTTGGGGCGCGCAACGACGTTCCGACGCTTGCGCGCGGAGCCGAATTGTACCATGAGCCCTCGGATGGCCTCGAAGACCACGACCGCCCTGATCCAGTCCCGGCAATGGGGCCGGATCGAGGTTTTTCCCTCGGCCGTAGCCGCCATAGCCGGCCACGCCGCCACGCGCTGCTACGGCATCGGCGGCATGGCCGCGCGGGGCCTGCGCGACGGTTTCGCGGAGCTGCTGCGGCGTGAGAACGTCGACAAGGGCGTCGACGTCGAGCAGGCCGACGAGGGCCTGGTCATCGACGTCTACGTCATCGTCCAGTACGGCATCCGCATCTCGGAGGTCGCGCACAACCTCCAGGAGACGGTGAAGTTCGAGGTCGAGCGGTCGGTCAACGTGCCCGTCGTCAGGGTCAACGTCAACGTCCAGGGCGTTCGCGAAGAGAGCACCTGAGCCTTGGCCGCCACGAAGGCGATGGGCGTCGACGGCCCGCTGTTCAAGCGGGCGCTGCTCGGCAGTCTCATCTGGCTGGGCACCAACCATGAAGAGGTAAACCGGCTCAACGTCTTTCCGGTGCCCGACGGCGACACCGGCACGAACATGCTGCTGACCCTGCAGTCGGCGGTCGAGGACGTGAAGGAATCGAACGCCGCGGAGGTGAGCAAGATCGCCAAGCTCGCCTCGCACGGGAGTCTCATGGGCGCGCGCGGCAACTCGGGGGTGATCCTGTCCCAGATCTTTCGCGGCTTCGCGCGCGCGGTCGAGGGCAAGAGCTCGCTCACGCCGGCGGAGCTCGCCGCCGCGTTCGAGGAGGCGGCCAACGCCGCCTACCGCGCGGTCAACAAGCCTACGGAGGGCACCATCCTCACGGTCGCGCGCGAGGCTGGTCGCGCCGCCGCCGCGGCCGCCTCGGGCATGGACACCAACGTTCCACGCGTCATCGCCGCCGCCGCCGCGGGCGCGCGCGCGGCCGTGCTCAAGACGCCGAGCCAGCTCCAGATCCTGCGCGATGCCGGTGTCGTCGACGCCGGCGGGTATGGGCTGCAGCTGATCCTCGAGGGCATGCTCAAGACGGTCGAGGAGAGTGAGCCGGCCGCCGCGATGCTTGCGGAAGCCAGGAAACCCATCTCGCCCGCGTCCCAGGTGTCGCTCGCCTTGCCTGAGGGCGGCTGGGGCTACTGCACCGAGTTCCTCATCGAAGGCATGAACCTCGACACCGAGCTGATCCGCGGCCAGATCGAGGCGCTGGGCAACTCCGTGCTCGTGGTCGGCGAGCCGGAGCTCGTCAAGGTCCACGTGCACACCGACGATCCGACCAGCGTCATCAACCTCGCGGGAGGGTACGGCAAGCTCCTGAAGCTGAACGTCGGCGACATGTCGACGCAGCATCGCCGGATCCTGGAGACGGAGGGCGGGACGGCAACGTCCGCCCCCCGCCCGAACGGGATCGGCATCGTCGCGGTGGTCGCGGGGCGCGGTCTTGTCGAGATCTTCCGCGGGCTCGGCGTGGACGCCATCATCGAGGGCGGCCAGACGATGAACCCGAGCACGCAGGACATGCTCACCGCGATCGAGTCGGTGCCCTACGACGAGGTGGTCCTCCTGCCCAACAACGGCAACGTCATCCCGGCGGCCAAGCAGGTGATCGGCCTGACGAAGAAGAAGGTCCACGTCGTCGAGACCCACAGCGTGCCCCAGGGCGTGTCGGCCGTCGTGGCGTTCCGGCCGGAGCGGCCGGCGGACGAGAACCTGCGGGCGATGAAGGCCGAGGCCGAGCGCGTGCAGACGATCGAGGTGACCCACGCGGTCCGCGACACGCGGTCGAACGGTGTGAAGGTGAAGAAGGGCGACGTGATCGGCCTCATCAACGACCGGCTCGAGTTCGCGGGCGCCGACTACGCCGACGTCATCAAGCAGGCGCTGGGCAAGCTCGGTCCCGACGCTTACGAGCTCGTCACCGTGTACCGCGGGCAGCAGGCGACCGACGCCGAGATGTCGCGGCTCGAGTCCGAGATCCGCAATAACTACCCCAGCCTCGAGGTCGAGGTGCAGCAGGGCGGCCAGCAGCACTACCCCTTCATCCTGTCCGTCGAATAGCGCGCCTCCCTGAATGAAGCGCAGCTTCGCGGTCGTGACCGACTCGACCGCCGACCTGCCTGACGAGTGGCGCGATCGCTACGGAATCGAGGTCGTGCCCCTCAAGGTCCTCTTTGGCACGGAGACGTTTCGCGACCGGGTCGACATGACCGACGAGCAGTTCTTCGCCCGGCTGGCCGCATCGTCCGCGCTGCCGAAGACCTCGGCGCCTTCGCCGGGAGAGTTTGCCGAGGTCTACCGGCGTCTGGCGAAACACCACGACGGCTGCATCTCCATCCACATCGGAGAGCAACTCTCCGCGACGGCAGAGGCGGCCAGGGTCGGGGCATCGTCGGTCGTGGGGTTTCCGGTCAACGTGGTCGACAGCCAGACGGTGTCGATGCCGATCGCCTTCCTTTGCAGGGTCGCCGCCGAGAGCCCGACGCTGGCCGATGCGACCGAGGCTGTGCAGCGGCGGGTGCCGAAATGCCGGGTGCTGGCGCTGCTTGACACGCTGCGCTACATCGAGATGGGCGGGCGTGTCAGCCGGGCGCAGGCGATGATCGGGACCATGCTGGACCTGAAGCCGCTGCTCCTCGTCGCGGACAGGGAGATCAAGTCCGTCGACCGCGTGCGCACACGTTCGCGTGCGATTCCGCGCATGGTCGAGTTCTTCCGCACTGAGATGCCGGTGGAGACACTGGCGGTGATGCACGCGCAGGCGCCGGACGAGGCGGAGGAGATCGCCTCAGAGCTGCGCCGCGAGCTGCCCGACCTCGACGTTCCCATCGGTCAGATCGGCTGCGTGCTGGGCACGCACACAGGCCCGAAAGCCCTCGGTCTGGTCTATCTGAAGGCCTAGCGCCGCAGCGCTAATTGCTCAAGCGCTGATCGAAAAGTCGCCCGCCAGGCTCACGTTGCGCCCGGGCAGCGGCCAGACCCTGAGGATGGGCGGCGTGACGGCGACCAGTCTCGGGACCGCGATCGTGAGCAGGCGGAAGACCTGCGCCTGCCGCTTGCCCCAGGTGAGCCCATACTCCCGGCGCAAGCTAGGCGGCAGCAGACCCGCGGTGATCAGCTCCCACGGCACGAAGACCGGCCCCGGGAGCCTCAGCAGCCTCGGCCGCACGACAAGCTTCGCCAGGTCGCGCGCCGTCGGGCCGACGGCGACCGAGCCGCCTCCGATCATCGACGCGACGTACGCTTCGAACTCGGCCAGGGTGGCGGGGAATCGCTCGCGCGCGACGCCGAGCAGCTCGCCCAGCAGCTTCATCTCCTGGAAGAAGGCCTCGCGTTCGTCGGGTGGGAGCGGATGGACGAAGGTCTCATAGGTCGCGAGCGCCGTATCGACGAGCGTGGCGTGCACCCAGAGCAACAGGTCGGTGTCAAGGGCGCTGTAGCTTTCGCCGCGCACGTGCTGGTGCACGCGATTGACCGATCGCGCCGCGGCCAGCGCTGTTTCACGGTCACCGAAGATGATGGCCATCGTGAGCCGGATCGTTCGCCGCAGCCGGTGCATCGGCCGCTGGCGGAAGTCCGAGTGCTCATCGACGCCCGCGGCGACCTTCGGGTGGGCCAGCTGCATCAGCAGCGCTCTTCCGCCCCCGAGCATCAGCACGTTCTCGCGGTTCACGCGCCGCGTGATCGAGTCGTCGGCGTACAGGCCTGGGCGCATCGGTTCCCATTAAACCCCTAATCTCACGAGGGTCTCCATGGGTCAGCAGATCTTCATATTCGGGGCTGCATTCCTCGGCTCGGCGGTCGAGTCGACCGAAGCTCTGACCATCGTCCTGGCCGTGGGCCTGACGCGCGGGTGGCGGGACCCACTCATGGGCGCCGCCGCCGCGTTGCTGACGCTGGCCGTGCTCGTGGTCGCGTTCGGACAGCTCCTCGTCACCACCGTGCCCGAATCGGCGCTCAAGCTCGTCGTCGGCACGCTGCTCCTTCTCTTCGGCTTGCGCTGGCTGCACAGGGCGGTGCTGCGTTCGGCCGGCGTGGTGGCGATGCATGACGAGGACCACGCGTACAGGCAGGCGGTCTCGCAGCTGGGGCAGGCGGCCGCGACGCGCGACTGGGTCGGGTTCGTGCTCGCGTTCAAGGGCGTCTTCCTCGAAGGCCTGGAGGTCGTGTTCATCGTCATCGCGGTCGGAGGCGCCGGGCACGGTTTTCCCGCCGCGATCGCGGGCGGGCTTGTGGCCATGGTCGTCATCGCCGCCGCCGGCCTGCTCGTGCGCAAACCGCTCGCGCGGGTGCCGGAGAACACTCTGAAGTACGGGGTGGGCGTGATCCTCACCAGCCTGGGCACCTTCTGGGCAGCGGAGGGAATGGGCGCGGCGTGGCCGCTCGACTTCGTCTCCATCCTGGGCCTGGCGGCGATCTACTTCCTCGCGTCGCGCCTGGCGATCGCCCTCATCAGGCGGCCGGCGCTCGCGTGAGCTTCCTGCGCTCGGCGGCCCGGCGTGTCGTCGGTCTCGTCGTCGGCGACTGGCTGCAGAGCGCCGTCGTGGTCTTCATCCTCGCCGCCGGGTGGCTCGCGGTCTCGCGGTTTGGAGGCCCCGCGCTCGTCATCATGGTCGTGTTGCTTGCCGGCCAGCTCGTATGGTTCGCGCGGGCTGATGCCGTCAGGCAGTCGCGGCTGTGATCTCCGAGTTGTAACGGTCGACCATCGGCCGGTAGAAGGCGTCGATCTCGCCGCCGATCTTGTCGATGTCGTACCTGGCGATCCTGGTCGCATCGGCCGCGACGCTCGCGTCGGCCGCGGCCTCGGCGTCGTAATCGCCCGCCGCCTGGGCGTCCAGTTTCTTGGCGTAGTCGGCGACGAACGCCTGCAGGTCGCCCATGAGGGCGTGCAGATCGGGGGGAAGGCCGGGCGCGACCGACAGCCTGGTGGCGTCGTCGATCGCGCTCTTCATCTTGGCCAGCGTGGTCCGGGCGCCGGCGACGTCGCCCGAGGCGCCCTGGACGTTGAGGGTCGTGAAGTGGGCGAGGCCCGAGTAGAGAGCACGCCAGAACTGGCCGTCGAGCAATTCGTCGGAGGCGATGGTCCTCGCCGCCGCGAGCGCGTTGCGGGCATGCGCGATCCTGCTCGCCTCGCGGTCGACGCTGTCGCGGCGGACCACGGACAGCCACGGCATCGCCCGCAGGTTGTCGGCTGCGCCGCGAAGGGCCGCGTCGTCGCCGTCGATGGTCTCCATCGCCACGCGCGAGCTCCCGATCGATCGGTCGACCAGTGTCAGCGCCTGCTCGGAGTCGAACGCCGCGCTGGTGTTGAGGGCGCTCAGTTGCGTGTTGATCTCGTCGAAGGCCGCGTTGAGGGTGTTTTGATGCGAGACCACCGAGCCCAGCGTGCGCTCCGCCGCATTGACCCGTGAGGCAGAGTAGAAGGTGCTCGCCCCCGCATAGCCGATCATTCCAAGGATCAAGAGCCCGATGACGATGATGCCGATTCGCCTGCGTTCCACGTTGGCCCCCGTTCGGAACATACCGTAGATGCCGATCGTCGCTCTCCCGCAAGCTCTGGACGCGCCGGTCTCCGCGCTGCCCCAGGTCAAGGCTCCCGATGTGAAGCGGCTGGCAAAGCTCGACATCGCGACCGTCCGCGACCTGCTCCTGACCCTGCCTTTCGACTGGGAGACCTACGGCGCGCCGACCGAGGTCGTGGGACTTCGGGATGGTCAGCAGGCAACTGTCGTCGGCACGGTCACGTCCATCAGCGCGAAGCAGTCGCTGCGACGCCGGATCCGGCTGACGGAGGCGACGATCCGAGACGACGTGGGGGCGGCTCTGCGACTGGTCTGGTTCAACCAGCCGTACGTCGCCAAGCAGCTGCACAACGGTGATCGGATCGCCGTCGCCGGCACGGTAAAGTCCGCTCGCTTCGGTGCGGCGCTGCAGATGCAGAACCCCCACTACGAGCGCCTCGAGGACCGCGAGGAGGTAAAGCCGACGCGCGTTGGCGGGCTGATGCCGAAGTACCACCTGGTCGAGGGCCTCAGCTCGCGCAAGATCGCGCGCTGGGTGGAGTCGGCGCTTCCGCTTGCCGACAGGGTCGAAGACATCGTCCCGGACGAGGTTCGCGACCGGCACCGCCTCATCGGCGTGGCCGACGCGATTCGCAAGGGCCACAAGCCCGAGACGGACCAGGACTTCGCCGACGCGCGCAGGCGCATGGCTTTCGCGGAGCTCTTCGAGCTGCAGGCCGCGTTCGCCCTCATCCGGGCGAGCATCGCCGCCGAGCCGGCGGCTCCCATCGCGTATCGCCAGGAGGTGATCGAGGCGTTCAAGGCGGGACTCGCGTTCGAGCTGACCCGCGCCCAACGGCAGGCGATCTGGGACGCATTCAAGGACATGGCGCAGACCGTGCCCATGAACCGGCTGCTGAACGGCGACGTCGGCTCGGGCAAGACGGCCGTGGCCGCCGCCGCCGCCGCGATGGCGCACGCGTCGGGCATGCAGTCGGTGGTGATGGCCCCGACCGAGATCCTCGCCCGGCAGCACCTCCACCGCTTTCGCGCGTACCTCGAGGACAGCTTCCCGGGCCTGACGGTGGAGCTGCTCGTCAGCGGCCAGTCCGCACCCGAGCGTAGGCGCGTCCGAGCGGCCGCCGCGTCAGGCCACTGCGCTCTGGTTGTGGGCACGCACGCGCTGATCGAGGAGGAGGTCGAGTTTGCCAACCTCGGCCTGGCCGTCGTCGACGAGCAGCATCGATTCGGCACCCGTCAGCGTGAGCTGCTCCGCGGCAAGGGCAGCGGCCGGCCGCACTTCCTGGCCATGACCGCGACCCCGATCCCACGCACGCTCGCGCTTGCGGTCTACGGAGAGATGTCGGTCTCGGTCCTCGACGAGATGCCACCGGGCCGGACCCCCGTCATCACGGAGGTCATCGACCCCGACGAGAGGGTTCGCGCATACGACATCGTGCGGCGGGAGGTCGCGGCGGGCGGCCAGGCGTTTGTCATCTGCCCCCTGATCGAGGAGTCGGAGACGCTTGCCGTGCGCTCGGCCACGGCCGAAGCCGAGCGGCTCCAGACCGAGGTGTTTCCCGAGTTTCGGCTCGGCCTCGTCCACGGGAGGCTCAAAGAAAAGGACGAGGTGATGCAGCGCTTCGTCGCGGGCGAGATCCAGGTCCTGGTCGCCACCGCCGTGGTCGAGGTCGGCGTGGACGTGCCCAACGCGAGCGTGATGATGATCGAGGGCGCCGACCGCTTCGGCCTCGCGCAGCTGCACCAGTTTCGCGGCCGCGTCGGGCGCGGAGCGGCGCAGAGCTACTGCCTCCTTCTGGCCGACGATCCCTCCGACGGCGCCCTGCAGCGCCTCGAGCTGGTGGCGAGGATCCACGATGGGTTTGCGCTGGCGCGCGAGGACATGGACCGGCGCGGGATCGGCGAGCTGATGGGCCCGCGCCAGCACGGCCTCACCGACGCGGCGATGGAGTCGCTTCGCGACCCGGCGCTGCTCGACGAGGCGAGGGAGGAGATCCAGCGCCTTGTCGCGGACGATTCCGGCCTCGATCGCTTCCCCGCCCTGAAGGCGGCCGCGACGCGGCGGCTCGAGATGACCTCGATCAGCTGAGAGGTTTGTAGGCCGCGGTCAGCATCCCGAAATAGGTCGGCGCTTCGTAGGAGATCAGCGTTCCGCGCCACCCTCGCGTCGCCCCGTGGAGCATCAGCATCTGCCACCAGCTGTCGGCTTTCGCCTTCTCGACCATCTCGCGGGGTATCTCGGCCAGGCGGTCGAGCCGGTCCGAGCGGACGAGATCGGCGACGAGGGCGTCGTACTCGGCCGCGGCCGGGTCATAGCCGTACGGCCCGGCAGGCCGGTGCGCGTGCCCGTGGTCGGCGCTGGCGATGAACGCCACCCGGCGGCCAGACGCCGCCGCCGCG
Organism: Chloroflexota bacterium; assembly: GCA_005879675.1. Taxonomy (GTDB): domain Bacteria; phylum Chloroflexota; class Dormibacteria; order Dormibacterales; family Dormibacteraceae; genus 40CM-4-65-16. The sequence goes on along the minus strand of VBJE01000182.1, from coordinate 6,490 downwards.
CCCGCGATCGCCGCACCGGCCGTCACGTGGTCCGCGGCCGGCAGGTCGCGCGCCGGCGTGACCACAACCACGGGCACCGGCGGGTCGCTCCTGCCGCCCATGAACCAAAGAGGGATGAGCACTCCCCAGTCCATCGGCGCAACCGCGCTCTCGGGATCGTTGGAACCGAAGCTGACGCCGGCTACAGACAGGCCCGCCGCACCCATCGCCCCGACGAGGCGCCACGCCAGCCGCATGTCGGAGGGGAGGTCGAGCCGGATCGGCGGCGAGACGCCGTTCAGCCTTCCGGCCACTCGGCCGGCGACGATGACGCCCAGCGCGTTGGAGACGTGGACGTTGTGCGGCGTGGCGACGATGGCGACGTCAGGCCGAGCCTCCTCGAACAGCCGGCCCAGCTCTTCCATGCCGGCGCGCGTCTTGAGCGCGACGTCGCGCTCGTCGGGAGAGCACGCCTCGGCGATCGCGATGCCGCCGTGGGGCGCGATCGCGGCAAAGACCAGCGCCACTACTTGTCCTCCCCATTGATGGGGAGGTGGCGCCGGTAGGCGCCGGAGGGGCTGGTGGGGACCATTTCAAGCACATCCGATACTTAGCACACACATGGACCCCTCACCGCTGCGTTTGACGGAGTACAGCCACGGGGCCGGTTGAGCCTGCAAGCTCAGCCCGGTGGAGCTAGGGCAGGTACTCGGGGCGCTGCCCCCGATCGTCGACCCCAACGTGCTGCATGGCGCGGCCGCGCGCGACGACGCCGCGGTCTATCGCATCGCGCCCGACCGCGCCCTCGTGGCGACCGTGGATTTCTTCACCCCGATCGTCGACGACCCCTCCGCCTATGGCGCGATCGCCGCGGCCAACGCCCTGAGCGACGTGTACGCGGTGGGCGCGCGCCCGTTGTTCGCACTGGGCATCACAGCGTTTCCCCGCGGCAAGCTCGGTGCCGGCCTGCTGGAAAAGATCGTCAGCGGCGGCGCGGCCAAGCTCGCCGAGGCGGGGGTGCCGGTGGTCGGTGGACACTCGGTCGACGACCAGGAGCCGAAGTTCGGATACGCGGTCATCGGGGAGGTCCATCCCGACAGGCTGATCGGCCACGACGGCGCGCACGCGGGTGACGTCCTGTTTCTCACCAAGCCCCTCGGCTCCGGCCTTGTCGCCACCGCCATCAAGCGCGGCCTGTGTCCGCCGGCGCTGGAGCGGGAAGCGATCGCCATCATGACCACGCTCAACTGGGAGGCTTCGAAGGCGATGCTCGAGGTGGGCGCGACCGCGGCCACCGACGTGACCGGCTATGGCCTCATCGGACACCTCGCAAACATCCGGGGTGGGGCGGACGTCGACTTTGACTCGGTCCCGTTCATGAACGGCGCCGGCGACCTCGCCGAGCGCGACCTCTTTCCCGACGGCAGCCGGCGCAACCACGCCGCCTACCGCGACCGGGTCGAGTGGGACGGGCTCGGCCAGACAGAGCAGATGATGCTGTGCGACGCGCAGACCAGCGGCGGCCTGCTCATCGCCGTCCCGCGGGAAAATGCGGACCGGTTCACGCACGGGGTGAGGATCGGGGTCATGCGGGACGACGGCGTCATCCGGGTCCGAACGTGAGCCACCTGCGCGTGAGCGGCGGCGAGGCGCGCGGCCGGCGCCTCAAGGCGCCCAAAAACATCCGTCCCACCCAGGGCATGGTGAAGCAGGCGATCTTCAACATGGTTGGGGCCCGCATCGAGGGCGCGAACGTGCTCGACCTCTTCGCGGGCTCGGGCGCCCTCGGCATCGAGGCGCTCTCTCGTGGCGCGGCAAGCGTGACCTTCGTCGACCAGCAGCCGCGCGGTCTTGCTATCCTGCGCCAGAACTTGGACGCCCTGGGCTTCAAGGAGCGCGCGCGCCTCATCCGAAGCGACGTGGTGCGCTGGCTCGAGGCTTCGCCCGACGCGGTCGGAGCCGCGGATTTCATCTTCCTCGACCCGCCCTACGAAGACGTGGTGCTCGACCGCGCATTGCGCGTGCTCGACCGCGAGATCCGGGCCGCGACTGTGGTGGCTGAGCACTCGCGCCGGCAGGAGCTGCCCCAGCTCTCGCGACTGCAGGTCGACCGCGAGCGCCGCTACGGCGACACGGTCGTCACGGTGCTCAAGACGTGATGGCGCGCAACGCGAGCCAGGTCCCGAACTCGAAGATCGCCGTTTATCCCGGCAGCTTCGACCCTTTCACCAACGGCCACCTCGACGTGGTCAACCGCGCGCTGGGCATCTTCGACAAGCTGATCGTCGCGGTCGCCGCGAATCCCGAAAAGCGGCAACCTCTCTTCACAGTCGAAGAGCGCCTGCAGCTGATCCGCGCGTCGCTCAGCGATCACGACCGTGTCGAGGTCGCGAGCTTCACCGGGCTGACAGTAGAGTTCGCGCGCGCCCGAGGCGCGAGCACGCTCGTGAAAGGTTTGCGCGCCTACTCCGACTTCGACGCCGAGCTCCAGCAAGCCCTCATGAACCGCAAGCTCGCGCCCGACATCCACACCGTGTTCCTGATGTCGAGCTTCACGCACATCTTCGTCTCGTCAAGTATCTTGAAGGACATCGCCGGGTACGGCGGCAAGGTCTCTGACCTGGTCCCGCCGCCGGTCGCGAGAGCGTTGAAGGAGAAGTTCCGATAAAAGTCGACGAGCTGCTCGACCGGATGGAGCACCTGATCCAGAACGCGCGTCACGTGCCGCTGTCGACGCAGGTGATGGTCAACGAGGACGAGATGATGGAGCTCATCGATCAGATCCGGTTCAACCTGCCCGACGAGATCAAGCAGGCAAACTGGACGGTTTCCGAGCAGCAGCGGATCATGACCGAGGCGCATGCGGAGGCCGCGCGCACGATGTCGCGTGCAAACGAGCGCGCGGAGGAGAGCGCCTCGGAGCACGAGGTCCTGCGACGCGCCGAGCGCCACGCGGCGCAGGTCGTGAAGGACGCGCAGGCCAAGTCGGACCAGATGATCCGCGAGGCCGAGCGCTATGCGCTCGAGCAGCTGCGTCAGCTCGAGGCACACCTCACGCGCACGCTGACGACGGTTCGTCGGGGCGCGGAGGCGCTCCAGGCCAACCAGCCCGCCGAGGCGGAGCAGGACCAAGCGCCCGTTTCCTAGCTTCCCGTAAACTTCCGGGAGCCATGGCTCTCCCGAAGGTCAAGCTCTCCAAGTCGAAGAAGGGCCGGCGCCGCTCGCACCTCGCGCTCGCGCTCGTCCAGATTCAGCCGTGCCCGAACTGCAAGCATCCGCGGCGACCGCACATGATCTGCCCCAACTGTGGGCAGTACGCCGGCCGCGAAGTCCTGAAAGCGAAGGAATAGCTAGTCAGTCTCCTCCCCATTCACGGGGAGGTGGCCTGAAGGGCCGGAGGGGCTCCCAGTAGGTGGCATCGCGCATTGCTTTTCTCTACCCCGGCCAGGGCTCGCAGCAGTCTGGCATGGGAACGGAGCTTCTCCAGGACGATGAGATCTCGGCGCTATGCGACGGTTGCGGCGCGGCGACCGGCATCGACCTGCGCCGTCTCCTTACCACCGCTGACGACGACGAGCTCCGGCTGACGCAGAACGCCCAGCCCGCATTGTGCTTCGCCGGTGTGGCGCTGACGATCCTGCTGCGGCGCCGAGGCATCGAGCCAGCGGGCGCCGCCGGCCACTCGGTTGGCGAGTACGCCGCGCTGGCCGCGGCGGGATCGGTCGACGCATCCAGTGTCATGACGGCCGTGGTCGAGCGCGGGCGTGCGATGGCCGAGGCCGCGCCTGTGGGGACAAGCTCCATGGCCGCGGTGCTTGGTCTCGAGGCGCAGGCGGTCGAGGCGGCGCTGCAGGGGATGGACGGCGCGTGGCCGGCCAACTACAACACGCCGACGCAGACCGTCATCGCCGGCACCACCGAGGGCCTGTCGGAGGCGACACGCCGGCTGCAGGAAGCGGGCGCCAAACGCGTGATCCCTTTGAACGTGAGCGCGGCCTTTCACACGCCCCTGATGGCGCCGGCGGCCGAGAGGCTTCGCGCCGCCCTCGACCGCATCGAGTGGCGCGCCCCTCGCATCCCGGTCATGGCCAACCTCACCGGGCGCGCGCACCAGGGCGGGGATCGCATCCCGCAGGTGATGGAGATGCAGCTTCGTTCGCCGGTCCGTTGGGCCTCGTGCGTGGCGTCGCTCGTCGATGCGGGATGCGACACGTTCATCGAGATCGGACCCAAGCGTGCCCTGACGGGGATGATGCGCGAGCTCGCGCCGGGGCGCACGTCCAGCGCCGCCGGCACGCCGAAAGCCGTCGAGGAGCTCGCCCTCGACCACTAGGCAACCGATCGTTGCCTGGCGGGATTTTCCGCCTTGACCCTGCGCCCAAGACCCGGAGCAGAATCCCCGCATGGAGCGAGGTCCCCCGGTCGCGCGTATCCACGCAGACCCGGCTCTCACAGGAGGTGAGACATGAACGCAGGTGTGGTCAAGTCCAGATACAACAAAACCGACCTGGACAAAGCGATCAAGGAATACAAAGAGCTGGCGTTGCCGAGCATCTCGAGTCACGAAGGCGGGCGCTCGGCGATGCTCCTGGTCAATCGCGAGACGGGTGACTTCCTCTCGATTGGCATCTACGAAAACGAGGCCGCGGCGAAGTCATTTGGACCGAAGGCGGAGAAGCTGATCGCCTCGATCCAGAAGTTCGCGGCAGGTGACGCGAAGCCGGCCCGCGAGCTATACGAGATCGCGGCCTCGACGCAGCAAGAGGCCAGGGCCGTGGTCGAGCGTGGGGACAAGGCGTTCAACGCGCACGACACCGAGGCGATCGCGCGCGACACCGCCCCCGACGGCGAGCTGACGGCTCCAGGAGACATCAGGCTCAAGGGGTCGCAGGCGATCAAGGAGTACTACCGGACCTGGATCAGCGCGTTTCCTGACGCTCGCGCGGAGATCAAGAGCATGTTCACCCAGGGCAACCACGTGGTCGTGGAAGGCGTGTTCACGGGCACGCACGACGGCACGCTCAAGACGCCTATGGGCGACGTTCCCGCGACTGGACGCAAGATCCGGGGCGATTACATGCAGCTCTTCGAGGTCGACCGCGGCCTCGTCAAGAAGATTCGTTTGCTGTATGACCAGGTCCAGCTCATGACCCAGCTCGGCATGGCGCCCGCTCCTCCACAGGCGGCTGCGAAGACGAACAGATAGATCGGGTGGATGGGGCTGGGACCGCCCGGAGTCCCAGCCCCTGGCGGTGGGCGTGCTGATTTGGTGCTCGTGTACAGTAGTCCGCGTATGGAAACTCAAAAGCTGAGCTTCGAAGACTTCAAGAACATCATCGTCGAGCGCCTCGGCTGCGAGCCGGAGCAGGTGACCATGGACGCGTCGTTCCAGGAGGACCTGAACGCCGACTCCCTAGATCTCGTCGAGCTGATCTACGCGTTCGAAGAGAACACCGGGCTCGAGATCCCCGACGAGGACGCGGAGAAGATCACCACGGTGGGGCAGGCCTGGGAGTACATCCAGGAGAAGGCCGCCTCATAGCACAACCCGAGTTAAAGCAGGACACGCGGGCAAGCGACGCACCTCTCGCCCAGTCTCTGCAGCTCCTCCAGCAAAAGATCGGGATTCACTTTCGCGACCCTGGGCTGCTGCTGGAGGCTGTCACGCACAGCTCGTTCGCGAATGAGAACCCCGCGGTGTCACCCCGCGACAACGAACGGCTCGAGTACCTGGGCGACGCCGTCCTCCAGCTGATCGCCGCCGAATACCTCTACAAGCATCACCCGGGTGCGACCGAGGGGGAGCTCACGCAGACGCGCTCGGCCATGGTCAACACCAATACCCTGGCCCAGCTCGCGGAGGAACTCGACCTCGGCAGCTACCTCTACCTCGGCAAGGGCATCGCCAAGGGGGGAGGCCGCAGCCTGAAGTCCCTCCTTGCCAACGGGTTCGAGGTACTACTTGAACCGCTACCGGGCGCTGCCGTCGCCGGTGCGCGACGAGAACTTCAAAGGACGCCTGCAGCAGGTCGCTCAGGAGAGGTTCGGGGAAACGCCGGTGTACGACAGCGAGGGCGCGCGCGTGGGCAACCGCCGCGAGTACACGTCGGTCGTCTTCGGGGGGGCGGAGCCGCTCGGCACCGGCCACGGCGCCAGCAAGCAGGAGGCGGAGCAGGACGCCGCGCGCGCCGCCCTGCAGGGCCTGGGCGCCGCATCGCCCGAGCTCTCGACGTCCAAGCCCTCGAAGCCGGCCCGCGCGCGCCGCGCGCCGCGGCAGAAGCGGCAGCCGGCGGCGCCGGCGGCGGCAGCCACGGAGGCCGCGCCGGCAGAGGTCGTGCCGCTGCACGCGATGTCCGAGCCGCCGCGGAGCCGCCAGTTCGGAGAGCCGATCGAGTAGCGCGGGCTGACCTTCGTACCGCTCAATCCCGCGAGTGCCGGTGGTCGCGCCGTTCCATTGAAACCCGCGTTTCCCGGCACTCGCTGGCCGGCGCCTCGGCTTGTATGTAGTGGC
>VBJE01000111.1 GCA_005879675.1 Chloroflexota bacterium | reverse complement strand
ACGATGGACGGCGAGGTGGAGCTCATCGTGCCCGTGCCCGGCCGGGACGCGCTGCGGCTGCGGCGCGAGGTGCACCTCGCGGGTGGCGAGGAGCACAACGTCGCGATTCGCCTGGCGCTGCCCGGCGCGAAACGGTGGGAGCCGTGGCGGTTTGGCGAGCAGCATGTCTACCGCGCCGAGCTGATCGCTCGCACAGCGGACGGCCTCGAGTCGTCGCGCGTCGAAGACGGCTTTGCGTTCCGCGAACTGACGTGGGACATCGGAGCCCGCCGCTGGAGCTTCCGCCTCAACGGCCGGCCGATGTTCGTCCGCGGCGCGTGCTACACGCCGGCGCACCGGCTCGACGAGCTCAGTCGCGAGACCTTCGCAGCGGACATCGCGCTCGCCAAGCAGACGGGTGTCGACGCGCTGCGCGTGGTCGCCAACGTGCTGCCACGCGATTTCTACCGCCAGGCCGACGAGGCTGGGATGCTCGTCTTCCAGGACCTTCCCCTGACGGGCACGTACGTGTACCACGCACGGAACGACGAGGTTCGATTCTTCGAAACGGCGGCCCGCGAGCAGCTCGCGGAGATGGTCGCCATGCTCCAGAACCATCCGTCGATCGCCATGTGGACCGCGCATGACGACCCGCCCTGGCTCGCCGGCAACTTCGACCTCGGCGACGTCCACGCGGTGCGCCAGAACCACTCGGTCGACCAGGAGCTCAAGGCGTTGTTCGAGCGACTCGACCCCACGCGCCCGGCGCTCGCCGCGTCTGGCGACGTCGATCTGCATTTGATGCTCGGATGGTCGGAAGGGTCGTGGCATGACATAGGACGCGTCGAGCCCCTCATGGTGAGCGCTTTCGGCGCGCAGTCGTTGCCCGCCGCCGACTCGCCGGCGTGGGAAGGCATCGGCGCGCGATGGCCCGTCGCGGACGACGACCCGGCATGGCGGCACGCCGGCTTTCAGCCCGTCAACTGGGCCGAACGCGGAGTTGGGCTTCCGTCCGCGCATGGCAGCCTCGACAGCTACGTCGATGCGTCGCAGCGCTACCAGGCCGGCGTCACTCGCTACGCCGCGGAGCACTTAAGGACGAGGAAGTTCGAGTCGTGCTGGGGCGCGTTTGCGTACCACCTCGTGGATCCGCATCCCGGCGCCGGGTTCGGCGTTGTCGATTGTGCGCGACGGCCCAAGCTCGCGCTCGAGGCGCTGACGCACGCGTTCAAGGCAACACGCGTGATCATCGAGCCGCTCGCGTTCGAGCCCGCGCGACCGTTCGGGGTCGTCCAGCACCCGAGCGTTCCATTCGCCGCCAGGCTCGTGGTCGTCAACGACGACCCCGGCCTCGGAGGTCGAGGCACGGTCCGCTGGTCGGTCACGCGCGAGAAGGCCGCCGGGACGCGAGGCCTCGAGCGCATGCGCGACGCCATGCAGAAGAAGTCGTACGCGGGCTCGGTCGAGGTCGAGGTGCCGACTCCGTTCGAGCCCGCGGTGAGCGCGACGACCCTCAGCCTTCCGCTCGCCGCCGAAGGCGAGTATCGGATCGAGGCGTCGCTCACGGTCGCGGGCGAGGTCGCCGACCGCGCAGAGATGACGTTCGCGGTGTCGTCGACTGCCGTCCCGGTTCGGCCGAGGCCGGAGATACCGCGTTATCTCGCCGAGCGGCTAGCGGACCTCCACAGCCTGCGCGCCGAGAAGGCGGGTGTCAGCTTTGCCCTGGAGAATCGCACCCGGCCGGCCGTGCTCGTCGGCGTGACTGGCCTGCGACTCGACGGCGTCCTTGTCACCGGCCATCGGCTGCACATCGAGACCAGCGCGGGGCTTGCCCCGCTGCCCAAGCGTCTCGACATGCCGTTGGGGCGCCGCCTGGTGGTCCACGTCGTGACCGGCGAGCCGCTCGGCGGTGGCGCGCATTCGCTCGAGGCTGACGTCAGCGTGCCGGGTGTCGCGTCGGGCCGTCTCGTGATCGAAAACGGCGCCATCCCCCGTGGAGAACCGTGAGCACGGATGGCATACTTCTGGGCTACGCAGGCAGCGCCTTACTAAACGACCGATTGCCTCAATAGGCGAGAAGGGAGGACCCTCGACCGGATGCCAGATACGAACGTTCTGATGATCCTGCTCTCGGTGGCGGCGATCGTCGTCGCCGTGCTGTACCTGCGGACGCGCCGCCGGCGCAGGAAGAAGTCCAAGCCGCCCGTGCGCCCCGGCGCCCCGGCCAACCAGACCGCGGGCGTCGCCGCGACGTGGGCTCCGCCGACACCGGCTCGCCCCGCGACCGTGGCGCCGACCATGGTCGCGCCTCCCCCAGCCGCTGGCGGCTGGGGATCGCCGGCGTCGCCTGCCGTCACCAACGCGCCCGCTGCGCCATCGACGTCGCCGTCGTGGGGCGCGCCGGCGTCTCCCGCACCCGCGTGGGGACCGCCTCCAGCCGCAGCGCCCCCTCAGCAAGCCGCTCCCGCTGTCGCTCCGAATGCCAATCCGTCTTGGGGCGCCCCGCCGGCGGGGCCGGCTCCGGGAGCCGCGCCGACGTGGGGCTCCCCCGCACCGGCATCGCCGCCCGCTGCGGCTTCCCCGTCCTGGGGGCCCCCGGCCGCGCCACCCGCCGCCGCACCCGCGCCCGAGGCGGGCCCGCCTGTCGGGGTCCCCGCGCCAGGGGTGTGGGGGAGCCCTCCGGCTCCACCCCCGGCTTGGGGCGCGCCCGCCGCGGAGCCCGCAGCCGCCGTGGCCCCTCCGGTGGTTCCGTCCTCGTCGTCATGGAACCCGCCGGCCGCGCCAGGCTGGGACGTCCCGCCGCCGGCCGGGCCTTCACCCGCGACGCCTGGCACCTCCGACTGGGGCGCTCCCGCGCCGTCCGCCGCCGCCCCCGCGTCACCGCCCACGGTCGCGCCCGCGTGGGAGCCGCCCGCGGCTGCGCCGGGTGGCTGGGACATCCCCAAGACCGAAGAGCCCGCGGCGCCACCTGCGCCATCCTGGGGAGCGCCGGCCGCACAGGCCCCCGCGTGGTCCCCGCCCGCGGCGTCGGCTGCCCCGGCGGCACCCGCCGAGTCGACTGACGCCGACCTGGCGGCCGGCGCTCAGGCCATGCCCTCGCCACCGGCCCCGCCCCCGGCGCCGCCCGTAGGCCCGCCGCAGTGGCGTGGGCCCGCGAGCGATCACGGCGGAGACGTCGCCGCGACCATGGTCGCGCCGCCGCCCTTCGACGCCGGCGCCAGACCGGCCGATGATCGCGAGCCCACGACCCTGATGCCCGCGTGGCAGCCCCCGCCAACGGCTCCGCCAGTCGCGGCGACGGTTCCGGAGACCATGGCGATGCCTGCGCGGCAGCCCGCCGGTGTCGCGGCCGGACCGCAGGGTGAGCTCATGATCGAATCCGGCCCGGACGCCGGGCACACACATCGCGCGAACGACAAGCCGCTGAGGCTTGGGCGCTCGCCGGACAACGACATCATCCTTCGCGATCCGGCGACCAGCGGCCACCACGCCCGGCTCGAGCGCCGTGGGGATGCTTTCTGGGTGGTCGACCTCGGGAGCACGAACGGGACATTCGTCAACGGCGAGTCGGTCCAGGAGAAGCAGCTCGACGATGGCGACCGGCTGACCGTGGGCCAGAACTCACTCCACTTCGCCGTAGTCGGAGCCTAGTGCCGGTCCGGTTCGTTAACTAGACCAATGCGACTGAAGATCGCGTGGGCCACCGACCCGGGCCTCGAGCGAGAGGAGAACGAGGATTCGGTCGTCGTGTGGCGCAACAAGGCTGGACTGGACACCCTGATCGTCGTCTGCGACGGCATGGGCGGCCACGCGGCGGGTCAGCACGCGAGCTCGATCGCCGTCAAGACGGTGACCAAGGTGCTCGCTGAGGACGGTCAGGAGGGCCCGGACCTCGACCGGCTGAAGCGCGCTTGCAAAGAGGCGAACACGGCGGTGTTCAAGGCGTCGCACGAGAACCCCGATTGGTCGGGCATGGGCAGCACCCTGGTCATCGCCGCCATCCGGTCCGGCGAGTGCGCGCTGCTGAACGTCGGCGACAGCCCTGCCTATCTCTTTCGCAACGGCCTGGCCAAGCTTGTCTCCCAGGACCACTCGTGGCCGGCGGAGCAGGTCCGCCTCGGCCTGATCAAGCCCGAGGAAGCGGAGAACCATCCGCTCAAGCACCGGCTGACGCGCGCCGTCGGCGTGTGGGAGCAGATACAGCCTTTCGCGGACAAGATGAAGCTCGAGGAAGGCGACGCCATCGTCCTCTGCAGCGACGGCGTCGAGACGGCGGGCGTCAGCGTGGAGGAGATGGGGCGGCTCCTGCTGAGGGATGGGAACCTGGACCGCGGCGCCGAGCGCGTGATCGAGCGCTGTCGCGAGCTCGGGGCGCCGGACAACGTGACGCTGGCCGTCGCTCGGGTCGAGGTCGACGTCACGAAGACGGCGGTTCTACCCAAGCTGAAAATTTAGGCGCACCCCCACCCGGCGGCTAGCCGCCGACCTCCCCCCTGAAGGGGGAGGTGCTCTTCTAATAGGCGCGGAGCAAAGTTTCCGCCACGTGCTCGACCTGCATCTTCGACCCCCGCGCGCGCAGTCCGGCCTCGAGCTGCATCTGACACCCCGGGTTGGCGACGGTGACGACGTCG
>VBJE01000110.1 GCA_005879675.1 Chloroflexota bacterium | reverse complement strand
ACCCACGAGGAGGTCGCGCAGCGCCTCGGCAAGCACCGCGTTTCGGTGACGCAGTCGCTTCGCCTGCTCGGGGGCTGCGCCGCGGTGCAGTCCGCGGTCGCATCCGGCGTCATCACCGCCGGACATGGGCGCGCCCTCATCGCGCTCGAAGGGCAGGGCCCGCAAGAGCACGGGCTGAAGGTGGTGATCGCCAAGCACCTCTCTGTCCGCCAGACCGAAAACTGGGTCCGAACCTACCGCCCCCTTCGGCGCCGGCGCATGGACTCGACCGCGGAGCTGCGCGCGATCGCCGCGGACGTCGAGTCGAGCCTCGGCCTGCCGATCAAGCTGACCGGGTCGCTCAACCGCGGCCGCAT
>VBJE01000109.1:4858-10093 GCA_005879675.1 Chloroflexota bacterium | reverse complement strand
GCGACGCTCGACAACAACGACTATCTCATCGCCAACAAGATCGACTACAAGCTTCATCCCCCGCAGCGCGGCGATATCGTCATCCTGCGGCCGCCGACGAACAACTCGACCGACTTCATCAAGCGGATCATCGGCCTGCCGGGCGAGCGCATCCTGATCCGCAGCGGCTTCGTCTACATCAACGGTCACAAGCTCGACGAGCCATACCTGCCGGAACAGTGGGTCAACGACACCAACTGGCCCGACAACTCATCCGGAAGAGTGATGGGAACGGAAGAATATTTCGTCATGGGCGACAACCGCAACCGCTCCCAGGACTCGCGCTTCTTCGGGCCGATCACTCGTGACCGGATCGACGGCAAGGCGTGGTTCCGCATCTATCCCGTGGGTCAATTCGACATCTACAAGAAGATGCCGACGCTGGAGACGGGCACCGTGTTCGCGGGGTACGCGCCCCAGGCGGCCTAGTCGGCGTCAGGCCCCAATCGCGAGCCGGAACGCGGAGTCGCGAGGAAACGGACCGACCACCGCCATCTGCAGCGGACCGCTCAACACCTGCTTCGCCACCCTCTGCACGTCCTCGGCGCTGACCGCGTCCACCAGCGCGAGCTCCTCGTCGATGGTCTTGATCGCGCCGAGCAGCAGCTGCTGGTACGTCAGCCAGAACGCGACGCCGTTGGTCGTCTCCAGCTCGAGGCGCAACCGGCCCTTCGTGAACTCTTTTGCGCGCGTGAGCTCCTCATTTGAAACCTCGGTCTCGCCCAGGCCACGGAGCTCGGCTATGGCCGCGTTCACCGCGTCGGACGCCTTCTTCGGCTCGACGCCGATGTACATGCCGATGTAACCCGTGTCGCGATGCTTCTGGGTGAAGCTGTGCACGTCGTACGCCAGCCCGAGGCGCTCGCGAATGTTGAGAAACAGGCGCGAGCTCATGCCCTCGCCAAGCACCGTGTTCAGCAGGTCGAGCGCGTAGCGGTCGGGGTCCATGTAACTCAGCGCGCGCGCGCCCAGGCACACATGCGCCTGCTCGGTGTCTCGGCGGCGCACGAGCACACGCGGCGATTCGAGCGGCAGCGGCGCCGCAGCCGAACCAGCCCCGTCGGCGTCGGCGTGGAGCGAGAGACCGCGCGCCACCAGGTCAATCGTTTCCTCGACGTCCAACGAGCCCGCCGCCCCCACGACCATGTTGGGCAACCGGTAGTGCGCGTCCGCGTACTCGAGGATGTCGTCGCGAGTCAGTCGCGACACCGAGGCTTCGGTCCCCGCGATGTCGCGGCCCAGGGGATGCCCCGGCCAGACGAGCTCCTCGAACAGGTTCTGGACGAGCTCCTGCTGCTGATCCTGGTACATGCGCAGCTCGTCGAGGATGACCATGCGCTCCTTCTCGACGTCCTCGGGGTCGAGCTTCGAGTTGGCGACGATGTCGAACAGCACGTCCAGGCCCAGGCCCATGTGCTCGGACGGCACGCGCGCCCAGTAGGCGGTCAGCTCCTTGTCGGTCGACGCGTTGATGAAGCCTCCCACGCCTTCGATGGCATCGGCGATCTCCTTCGAGGACGGCCTGCGCCGCGTGCCCTTGAAGTAGAGATGCTCGATGAAGTGGGACACGCCCCCGAGCCGATCGTCCTCGAGGCGCGAGCCGCCGGCGAACATCAGCACGACGCTCGTCGAATGGCGCTCGGGCATCGATTCGAGGACGAGGCGCGCACCGCCGGGCAGAGGATGGACCCGGTGGGACGTCGGCATGGGATCGGAAAGTATAGGTGGGGCTTAGTGGGAGCCTTCGCGCAACGCGCCCAAGGCGGCGTAGAGGGTCATGGCCACGAAGTCGGCCGGCATGCCATCAGACACCGCATCGAGCGCCTCGCCTAGATAACGCCGCACGTTCGGCACGTCGTCGACCTCCCCGAGCTCCAGGCAGTCCCGGATCGCCTCCGCGATCTCGGTCGGGGTGATCTCCTCGTCGCCCGCCTCGTCGGCGACGGAGTTGACCAGGGCGATCGCCCGCCGGATCCGCTCGGCGGCGGCCCGGCCGGCCAACGAACCTCCGTTAGCCGTCGGCCGCCTTGCGCGGCCCGACGACCACCCGCCTCTCCGGCTCCTCGCCGATGCTCGAGCTGGTCACGTCCGGGTCGCCCTCCAGCGCCAGGTGGATGGCGCGTCGCTCGAACGGCTGCATCGCGTCGAGCGTGATCGCGTCGCCTGTCATCTTCACCTGCCGCGCGGCGCGCATCGCGATCTCGCGCACGGTGTGCTCGCGACGCTGCCGGTAACGCTCCACGTCGACGATCACGCGCTCGCCCTCCGCGAGGTGCTTGCCGACCATCACGTTCGTCACCGACTGGAGCGCGCGCAGCGTCTCGCCACGCCAGCCGATCAGGCCCCCGAGATCCCGTCCGCTGATGTCGAGGGTGATCGGCTCAGCGCCGGCTCGCACGGTGACCTGGGCCCGCACGCCCATGTGCTTCAACAGGCCTTCGACGAGCCCGCGAGCGATCTCAGCCTTGCCGTTGACCACCGGCGCGGCCGCCATGCCCATGCTCGGCGCGTCCTGGTCGATGACGGCGACCTCGACGACGGTCTCCTCGGGCGTCTCGCTGAGGATCTTGACGTCGACGTGGCGACGGCTCTCCTGGAGCTCGATCAGCGCCGCGTCGACGGCCTCATCGAGGGTGCGGCCCCGGCCTATTGACGATTTCACCTGTCCGTCTCCTTAGCGTTTTTGGGCCTTGTTCCTGGCCTTCGACCTGCTCTGAATGGCCTGCTGCCCAACCTTCTGGCCGTTAGCGGAAGCCTTGCCGGCGGCCGGCGAGGGGACTCCCCCGGCGACTGCCCTGAACCGTTTCGGCAGCACGTTTCCCCACCCGACGACGAAGCTCTGCTGAATGATACTGACGCAGTTCCCGACGAACCAGTAGAGGCCGAGGCCGGCGGGGACGTTGAGGGCGAACGCGCCGATCAGCAGCGGCGAGATCAGGACCATCGTGCGCTGCATCTGCATCGTCTGCAGCTCCTGCTCGGTCGGGTTCGGCGTCGGCGGCATCTGCATCATCTTCGACTGCACGTACGTGGTCAGCGCCGCCAGCAACGGGAAGATCAGATAGACCGGGTCCGACGGGATCGGGATGCCGGAAAAGAGCGGATTGCTTCCGGGGTTCACGTTCAGGTTGGGCACGAACAGGAAGTGCGCCGCCGCATGGGACGTGTGCGCGAAGTTCGTGAACACGTAGTAGAGGGCGATCAGCACCGGCATCTGAACGACCATCGGAAGGCAGCCGATGAACTGGCCCAGCGGGTTGATGCCGTGCTCCTGGTAGAGCTTCATGGTCTCCGCGTTGAGACGCTGCGGATCTTTCTTGTACTTCTTGCGCAGCTCGCCGACCTGGGGCGCGAGCTTGCGCTGCTCGACCATCGCCCTGCGCGACGTCACCAGCTGGAATTGCAGCAGGGGGGCGAGGAGCGCTCGGATGATGAGCGTGATGACGATGATCGCCACGCCGTACGCGCCGATGGTCGCGAATATGGGTATGCCCTGGACGCTGGAGTAGATCGCGTGCAGCAGCCAGTTGAGGCTGAGGCCGAAGATCGTCCACCACAGGCTGTGGATCGGCTGCAGGAAATCGAAGAAATGACCCATCAGGGCACCGGGTCGTAGCCGCCCGCGGCGAACGGATGGCAGCGGGCGATGCGGCCCGCGCCCATCCAGGTTCCCTTCAGCCAGCCGTATCGGTCGATCGCCTCGTACGTGTAGTGCGAGCACGACGGGTAGTAGCGGCACGCCGGCGGAAGGATGCGGGCGAGCGTCAATTGATATCCGCGGATCAACAGGAGAAAAAGCTTCGTCATGGCGTCAAGTTGGCGAGCCTGAGCGCAGCCAGCGAAGCCTCCGCCTTGAGTTCAGCGAACGACACCTCAAGTACGCGCCGCCGCGCGATCAGGACCACGTCATATCGTATTCCCACGCGGCGGAGCGGCGAATCAGGCCCGAGCAGTCCCGATCGGGCGACCTCGCGCAGCCGCCGCCGGGCCCGGTTCCGCTCGGTCGAAGTCTTGATCGCCCGGCTGACCGTGACGCCGACCCGCGTCTCGGCCGAGGAGCAGGGGACGGCGAAGCCGACCAGGGCCCGGCCGCTGTGAAACCGCTTGCCGCTGATCGCGGACTGGAAATCGGAGCGCCTGCGCAACCGGAGATGCTTTTTCATCAAGCGCGCCGGCGCGCGAAAGCCGGGGCTAGGCCAGCCGCGCGCGGCCCTTGCGGCGCCGGTTGCGGAGCACGCGCATGCCACCCCGGCTGCTCATCCGGCGCAGGAAGCCGTGGACGCGCCGGCGGTAACGTTTCTTGGGCTGATAGGTGCGTTTGATCGCGCCAGTGTACCGGAGGCCGAAAAACCCGCTCCTGATACCGTGTCTATAACTTCATCATGCGCGTGACGTGCCTTGCGGTATCCACAGGCCGGTGCTATATTCCCCGCCCGGAAGCATCCAAGCAACGCGTCGAACCACGATAGCAGTACGAATCCTGGCCCCGAGTCCATGCAATCCCCACAAGTAAGCAACATTTAGTCGTATAGCACCGCTTCCATATTTCGGGATCGACTGGATAGCGGATTTCGGACAGGTCGGCGCCGCCAGCCTGTGGAAATCCCATCCGCTCTTTTCCACAAGGCACCAAGGAGGCGGAGCTCATGCTCGAAGAGCTTCGGTTGAATCCGCGGTCCCCGGCAGCGCGAAGTGGACGTAGCTGCGTGGGCCCGATCGCGGGGACCGGAGGCGGATCGGTTGGCCCCAACTTGTCCACAGGATATGCAGAGGGGGCGCGGTTGCGGTCCACAGGCACGGCATCGCCAATCCACAGCGGTTGGGGTGCCCCGGAAAGGGAGGTGGTGGGTTGAACCAGGACCAGATCTGGTCGCAGGTGCAGGAAGAGCTGCGCTTTCAGCTGGCCAAGCGGACCTACGACATGTGGCTCAAGAACACCTCGGTGGTCTCCGCCGACGGAGTCACCTTTCGCATCGGCGTACCGAGCAAGCTGGCCAAGGACTGGCTCGAAGACCGGTTCTCCGGCCTGATCCAGGAGACGCTGCAGGCAGTGACCGGGTCTGAGGTCGACGTCGACTTCGTCATCGCGCCCTCTGAGCACCGGCACGCGCACACCATGTTCGACGACCACGACGATCGCCGATCCGAAAACGGTCACGAGAACGCGGCGGAGGTCGTGGTCGAGGCGGCGGTGCT
>VBJE01000109.1:0-4708 GCA_005879675.1 Chloroflexota bacterium | reverse complement strand
GTTTCCCGCGCAAGCGGGTCGTCTACCTCACGTCGGAGCAGTTCACCAACGAGGTCATCAGCTCCATCGCCACCGCGCGCATGGGTGAGTTCCGGCACAAGTACCGCACCGTCGACGTCCTGCTGATCGACGACGTGCAGTTCCTCGCCGGCAAGGACAGAACGAAGGAAGAGTTCTTCCACACCTTCAATGCGCTGCACGAGATCAACAAGCAGATCGTGATCTCGTCGGACCGTCCTCCCAAGGAGATCCCCACGCTCGAGGATCGGCTGCGTTCGCGGTTCGAGTGGGGGCTCATCGCCGACATCCAGCCCCCGGACTTCGAGACGCGGCTCGCCATCCTCCACTCCAAGCTCGGCAACAACGGGAGTCTCATCCCCGAAGAGGTGCTCAGCTTCATCGCCCAGAAGGTCCAGCGCAACATCCGCGAGCTCGAGGGCGCGCTGACCCGGGTGCAGGCCTTCGCAGCCGTGCATCAGCGCCAGGTCGACGAGGAAGAGGCGGCGCGACTGCTTTCCGACATCATCCCCGCCGGCACCCGCAAGCCGATCAACGTCGAGCGCATCCAGGTCCTGGTCGCCGATTACTACAACGTCACGCTGGAGGACATGAAGGGCAAGAGGCGGGACAAGCACATCGTCTTTCCGCGCCAGGTCGCGATGTACCTGGTGCGCGAGGAGACACCCTCATCCCTGCCCGCGATCGGCAAGGCCTTCGGCGGCCGCGACCACACCACCGCGCTGCATTCGATCGAGAAGATCGCCAATGAGCTGAAAGAGGACGAAAGGCTGCGTTACGAGGTGCAGTCGATCAGGGAGAAGCTGTACGTCCAGTGAGAGTCTCCACAGGTTTTGAGAACTGGCTTGGGACGCGCCTTAGAGAAATGGACGGGTCCCATTTCCTCCCCAGGGAATCCACCCCTCGAGGCGGGCGGCACCTGGATTCCCCAGAGGTTGTCCACCGTGGATTTCGATCTGTAAATGCTCTCGACATCCACAGTTCCCACAGCGCTTACTGTTATCGGTTACGAATGTTTTCAATCCAGAGAAACTCTTTCAACGGGGGACAACTGTCGTGAATGCCAAAGTTCTCGCAGCTCAACTGAAGGTCACTTGCAGGCCTGCCGTTTTAGGCCAGGCGCTGCAGGTCGTCTCGCGGGCCATCTCCAGCCGGACGACCCTTCCGATCCTCAACAACATCCTCATCGAGACCACGGCTGAGGGCCTGGCGCTGACAGCTACCAACCTCGAGATCGGCATCCGCAAACTCGTCCCCGCCGAGGTGGGTTCCGAGGGCTCGACCACCGCGCCGGCGCGGCTTCTCACCGACTTCGTCAGCACTCTGCCCGACGATGACCTGGAGATGACGCTCGACAGCGCCACCCAGTCGCTCAACCTTCGCTGCGCGCGATTCGACACGCACATCAAGTGCATCGAGGCCGAGGAGTTTCCGCCAGGACCGAAACCGGACGAAGGCGACAGGCTGGAGGTCGCGCTCGACGACCTGGTCCGCGCGGTCGAGCAGACGCAGATGGCGGCGTCGACCGACGAGGCCAGGCCGGTCCTCACCGGGGTCCTGGTCCAGGTCCAGGGTGGAAACCTGACGCTGGCCGCGACCGACGGCCACCGGCTCGCCGTCCGCAAGCTCGCGGCGGCCGGGTCCAGCGACCTCGACGCCAGCCTCATCGTGCCGGCGCGCGCGCTCGCCGAGCTTTCGAGGGTGCTGAAGGGCGAGCCGGGGAAGGTCGAGGTGATCATCTCCAAAGCCCGCAACCAGGTCTTCTTCCGCGCGGGCAGCTCCGAGCTGACCTCACGGCTTATCGACGGGAAGTATCCAAACTACGCACAGGTTATCCCCAGCAAGAGCTCGACCACCGTGCGGGTCTCCACCAGCGAGCTCACGCAGACGGTGCGTGCCGTGTCGCTCTTCGCGCGTGACAGCGCCAACGTCATCCGCCTCAAGGCGCAGGCCGGGGCGCTCACGCTCTCGGCCACGACCAACGAGGTGGGCGACAGCAAAGCCGAGATGAACGCCAACGTCGACGGCTCTGACATCCAGATCGCGTTCAATGCCCGCTACGTCCTGGATGCCCTCGGTGTGGTCGGAGAGGACGAGGTCGAGCTGCTGTTCGACGGCCCTCTCAGCCCGGGGCTCATGCGACCGCCGGGCAAGGAGCACTACCTCTACGTGATCATGCCCGTGCGGGTGGCGATGTCGTAAGCGCACCGCCAAAGTGCGCTTACGCCGCCTACGTCTCCGCAACCACCGCAACTACGCGCGGCTGGAGCTGACGCCGGGCCCGGGGATCAACGTGTTCATCGGTCCGAACGGCCAGGGCAAGACCAACCTCCTCGAGGCGGTGGCCATGCTGGCCCTGTCATCCTCGCCGAGGGCGCGGCGGGAGCACGAGCTGGTCGGGCCGGTGGGCCCTGGTTCGCGCATCGAGGCGGAGGTGGCAAGCGGGGAGATGACGCGCCACCTGTCGATCGCGCTCGACGTCGAGGGGGAGCGGACCCGGCGCACGATCGAGGTCGACGGCGCCAGGCGCCGCGCGGTCGACCTCCCCGGGCAATTTCGGGTGACGTTGTTCTGGCCGGACGACCTCGGCCTGGTCAAGGCGGGCCCCGAGCTGCGTCGCCGCTTCCTGAACCAGATGCTGGTCCAGGTCGAGCCGGGCTACGCGCGCGCGCTCGCCGGCATGCGGCGCGTGCTCGAGCAGCGCAACAGCTTGCTGAAGCGCATCGCGTCGGGCGATGGCGGCGAAGACATGCTCGAGGCCTGGAACACGGAGCTCATCCGGGTCGGCACGGAGATAGTTGGCGCTCGCGCCAAAGCTGTGGCGGAGCTGGAACCCGACGCCGCGCGCTGTCATGGCCAGATCGCAGCCGGAGAGCGACTCGAGATCGCGTACGAGGGGCCTCCGGAAAACCTGGCCGAAGCTGTGCATAACTCGATTGCCGAGGACCTGCGCCGCGGGTCCACGAGCATCGGTCCACACAGGGACGATCTGAGCATCCGGCTCGACGGCAAGGAGGCACGGTCCTTCGGGTCGCAGGGGCAGCAGCGCACCGCGGTGGTCAGCCTCAAGCTGGCCGAAGCCGCCCTGATCGAACGGCGCGCCGGCGAGCGGCCGGTGCTCTTGCTGGACGACGTCCTGTCGGAGCTGGACGGCGACCGCCGCGCCGCCCTTCTCCATGAGGTGGCGGCCGGCGGACAGGTCATCGTGACGTCGGTCGAGGCGGGCCCATTTCCGCCCGAGCTGATCGCCGCCGCGATGGTCTGGACGGTGAGCCAGGGCCAGATCGAGGCCTGTGGATAAGCTGGGCAATATTCTGCCCAGGGTGCTCCGCCGCCAACCCGGCGGCGGACGCTTGATGGGTGGCCAGGTGGCCGCCGCTTTTCGTGCCCTTATGGGCCCGGACATCGCCGTCCTCTGCGATGAGGTCGACCTGCGCTCGGGCACGCTCCTGGTCACGACCTCGAACCCCGCCCTGGCCCATCAGCTGCGCCTGGACGCGGAGACGATCCTGGACCGGCTGAACCGGCCAGAGCTGGGCCGTAAGGTGCGCACCCTGCGCGTGCGGATCGGCCGCTCGACCCCCTCGTGAAACTCGGACCCGAACAGCTCCAGGCGGCGGCGATCACCGGCGGGCCGGTGCGAGTCGTGGCCGGCGCGGGGACAGGCAAGACGGCGGTCATCGCCGAGCGGTTCCGTCGCCTGGTCGCAGGCGGCGTGTCGCCGGCCTCGATCCTCGTCATGACCTTCACCGAGCGCGCGGCGAACGAGATGCGCCAGCGGATCGAGCAGCTCATCGAATGCGAGGCACCGTCGGTGGGGACCTTTCACTCGATCGCGCTCGGATGGCTCCGCGAAGACGGCCGGTCGGTCGGTGTGCCGGCCGGCTTTCGGATCCTCGCCGGTGCCGACCGGTGGATCCTGGCCCGGGAGCTGATGTGGAGCATCGCCGACGTCTCGCTGACCGGCGATGAGCGGCCGGACGACCTCGTCGCGCCGGCGCTCCAGATGCTCGAGCGTATGAAGCAGGAGCTGGTGCCGGTGCGCCGTCTCGAGAGCTGGGCGGCGTCGACCGACGACGTCGAACGAGCGGCCCTCATGCGGGCGTGCGTGAGGCTCTTTCGAGCCTACGAACGCGAGTGCCGGCGGCAGCGGCTGCTCGATTTCGACGACCTTCTGCTGTTGGCCGTCCGCATGTTCGAGAGGAATCCGCCGCTGCTCCGGCGCTACGCCGAACGCTACCCGCATGTGCTGGTCGACGAGTACCAGGACCTCAACCTCTCCCAGGAGCGGCTGGTCGAGCTGGTCGCCGGCCGCACGAATCCGTTCGTGGTCGGCGACGACGACCAGTCGATCTATCGCTTTCGCGGCGCGTCGCGAGCGAGCCTGGAGCGATTCCTGGCCAGCTTTCCCGGTGCGCGGACGGCAACGCTTGGGCGGAACCGGCGCAGCTCGCGGCGCATCGTGGCCGCGGCGTCGGCCCTGATCGGCCACAACGCGGACCGCATCCCCAAGCAGCTGCGCTCGTCCGGGGGCGGACCTGCTGTGCGGCTGTGGGGAGCCGACGACGCCGCCTCGGAGGCGGCCGCGATCGCGCGGGAGGCGATCGGCCTGATCGGCGCCGGCACGCCGGCGTCGTCCATCGCCGTGCTGTGCCGCACCAACGCCATCGCGCGTCCGATCGCGGCCGCG
>VBJE01000108.1 GCA_005879675.1 Chloroflexota bacterium | reverse complement strand
GCATCGTGATCGACGTCGGCGGCGTCGGCTACCTCGTCAACCCGACGGCCAGCGCGCGCCGCAAGGCCGAGCCCGGGGGAGAGGTGGTACTCGAGACCTACATGCACGTGCGCGAGGACGCGCTGCAGCTCTTTGCATTCGCGGAGCAGGCCGAGCGCGAGCTGTTCGAGCTCCTGCTCTCGGTGCAAGGCGTCGGCCCGAAGGTGGCGCTTGCAATCGTCTCCGGCTCATCGCCGGACGAGCTGCGCCGCGCCATCGCACTGGAGGACACCGCGCGCTTCCTGGCTATTCCCGGCATCGGCAAGAAGACAGCGCAGCGGGTCGTCATGGAGCTCCAGGAGAAGCTCGGCGCGGTCGGCGAAGCAGCCGAGCCCACTCCGCTCGAGCCGAAGCCACACCTGGTCGCGCGCGATGCGCTCGTCGAGCTCGGCTACTCGATCGCGGAGGCGGAAGCCGCGCTCGCCGGCACCGATCCGGAGGCCCCGCCGGAGGAACGCGTGCGCGAGGCGTTGAAGAAGGCCGCGTGAGGCTTCGCTTGCGATGCCGCTCAAGAGGCCACGCCGACATGTGCGGCGTGGCCGCTAAACCCCAGCTGCAAAGCAGCTCCGGTTTCGTGTGCGCGGAGGCGGTACCGTGACGAGCCAAGCAGCGGAAGAGACGCAGTTCCTGGCACCAGCGATCAGACCGGAAGAGGACGAGCTCGAACGGTCGCTCCGCCCCCGGACGCTGGACGACTTCATCGGCCAGGACCGTGTCAAGGAGCAGCTCGCGATCACCCTCGAGGCCGCCCGCGCCCGCAACGAGGCGCTCGACCACCTGCTCCTGATCGGCCCGCCCGGCCTGGGCAAGACGAGCCTCGCCTACATCGCTCGCGAAGAGCTCGGCGTCGGACTGCGCACGGTCGCTGGACCCGCGCTCGAGCGCAAGGGCGACGTGGCCGCGATCCTGACGGGTCTCGACGAGCGCGACGTCCTCTTCATCGACGAGATCCACCGCGTCTCGAGCGCCGTTGAAGAGATCCTCTATCCAGCGTTGGAGGACTTCCGGCTCGACATCGTGGTCGGGCAGGGGCCCGCCGCGCGGACGTTGACGCTCGACCTGCCGCCGTTCACGCTGATCGGCGCGACCACCCGTACCGGGCTGCTGACGACGCCGCTTCGCGATCGGTTCGGGATGACGTTCCGGCTCGAGCACTACGACCCGCCGGAGCTCGCCGCGATCGTCGCCCGATCGGCCCGCATCCTCGGTGTCGACATCTCGAACGAGGCCGCAGCCGAGATCGCGGGCCGGGCGCGCGGCACGCCCAGGATCGCCAACCGGATCCTGCGCCGCGTCCGCGACGTCGCCGAGGTGCGGCACGAGGGGAAGATCGACCTGGCGATCGCGAAGAGCGCCCTGCAGATGCTCGAGGTCGACGAGTACGGCCTCGACGAGACGGACCGCAAGCTTCTGACCGCGATCATCGAGCGCTTCGATGGCGGCCCGGTCGGTCTCAATGCGCTGGCGTCGTCGACGGCCGAGGATCGCGGCACGATCGAAGATCTCTACGAGCCGTACCTGATCCAGATCGGCTTCCTGGCCCGGACGGCTCGGGGGCGGGTGGCCACGGAGCTGGCTTACCGCCACATCGGCATCGCCCTGCCACAACCCGATTCCCAGCAAACCCGCCTACTCTAGGTATCGAGTGGCTGACGTCGGGAGGATGCTCCTCGTCTTCGGCGTGCTGCTGGTCGTCGTCGGCGGGGCGCTGATGCTCTTCGGGCGGTTTCACCTGCCGGGCGACTTCACCTTTCGAAGCGGCAACACGACCGTGTACATCCCGCTGGCGACCAGCATCGTCCTGTCGGTCGTCGCCACGATCGTCCTCAACCTCGTCTTCCGGCAGCGATGAGCTGCTCGAACGTAGACTGATTCGCCGCCTATGCAGTTAGTACTCAGCTGGCCAGTCCGCCTTCTTGTCGTCGGCATCCTCGTCCTTTCTCTGTTCGTGGATGGGTCGGGCTACGTCTATCGCATCGCCAACCACTACAAGCTGACCGGCCCGGTGCCCGGCCTGCCGCCCAACTTCGGCGGGTGGCAGCTCTATTTCCACAAGGGCCTCGACCTGTCGGGCGGCACGCACATCGACTACCAGCTGACCAACTTTCCAGCCGGCCAGAACCGGGCCGACGTCCAGCAGCGCACGATCGCCGTGATCAACAAGCGCGTCAACGCGTTGGGCGTCAGCGAGCCCGAGATTCGCGGAGCGGGCGCGAACAACGACCGCATCACGGTCGACCTCGCGGGCGTGAACGCCGACCAGGCGCAAAAGACCATCGGCGCGGTCTCCAAGCTCGTCTACACGAAGTGGGTCAAGGACGACAAGGTCCAGGGCGGGCCGCAGCCCGGGTACAAGCCGGCGCTGACGGGGCTGACGGGCGACGACATCTCGAGCGCCACCTCCACGATCGATTCGAACGGAACCAGCTGGGTGGTGAACGTCCAGTTCACCTCCACGGGCGGGAGCAAGTTCGACGCCCTGACCAGGGATGCGGTCGCCGCGTGCTCCGGAGCGGGCAACGACTGCCCCCAGCGACACCTCACCATCTGGCTCGACCTGACCCAGAAAGACATCGATAACTGGGAGGACTCGAGCTACGTCGCCAAGCTGAGCACCAGGTATGACCCTGGATGCCTGGCGGCGCAGACGCCTGACACCGTCTGCGGCAAGTTCCTGACCGACCCGACGACGGTCGAGGAGATCGCGGGCGGCCAGGCCCAGATCAGCGGCGCGTTCACGCAGCAGAGCGCCACCGACCTCGCCACCGGCATCAACTCAGGCTCGCTGCCAGTCGACCTCGTCGCGCTGGATGTGACGCAGGTAAGCGCCACCCTGGGCGCGGAGTCGGTGAAGCTGAGCATCGCCGCGGGCCTGCTCGGCCTGGCGATCGTCGTCGTCTTCATGATGGTCTACTACCGACTGCCGGGGTTGCTGGCGAGCCTGGCGCTGATCTTTTACGCCGGCGCCGTGCTGGCGGTGTTCAAGCTCGTGCCCGTGACCCTGACCCTCGCCGGCATCACTGGATTCATCCTCTCGGTCGGTATGGCCGTCGACGCCAACGTGCTGATCTTCGAACGCTTCAAAGAAGAGGTCAGGGCAGGGCGCACGATCACGGCCGCGGTCGACGCCGCGGTCAGGCGGGCGTGGCCCGCGATCCGCGACTCGAACACCTCGACCATCATCACCTGCGTCATCCTCGCCTTCATCGGGCCGGCCGTGGTCCAGGGCTTTGCCAAGACGCTTGCCATCGGCGTGGTCGTCAGCCTGATCTCTTCGATCATCGTGACTCATAACCTGCTCGCCATCGTGCTCGCCGGCAGCAGCTTCCGGCGCGCGGCCCTGCTTGGGGTGGACCGTGTCCGAACTCTCTGACGTAAGCGCGGAGGAGCAGGGCGCCGACATCGTTGCGGACGGGGCCCCGGAGCCCAAGGTCGAGCCGGCGTCGGCGCCGGCGCCCGTAGCGGAGCGAAAGCCCCGCAGGCTCAACATCACCGGCAGGCGAAACCTGTTCTTTGCCCTGTCGTTGATCGTCATCGTCCCTGGGATCGTTTCGATGGCGACCAAACATTTCGCCCTCGGCATCGACTTCGCCGGCGGCACCGAGCTGACCGTCGCCTTCGCCAACCATCCGACGCTGGCCCAGGTGCAGGGCGCGGTCGACGCCGAGGGCGTGAACGGCTCGGTCATCTCGACCGGCGGCGACGGCTACATCATCCGCTACCCACCGCTTACCGCCAGCCAGGTGACCGGTATCCAGACCGACCTGAAAAACAGGCTCGGGCCGACCAACGTGCAGCAGATCCTCGTGGTCGGCGGCACGATCGCCGGTGAGACCATCGCGCTCTCAGCGCTCGCCGTCGTGGTGGCCTCGCTGGCCATCCTGATGCTGCTGGCCATCCGCTTCCGCAACGTGCCGGGAGGATGGCGCGCCGGCTTTCAGTTCGGCGGTTCCGCGCTCGCCGCCTTTTGCACGACGTCTTCATCCTGACCGGCATCTTCTCGATCATGGGCGCCTGGCTGCACTGGAGGATCGGCGAGATCGACGCGTTCTTCGTCACCGCCGTGCTGACGGTGGTCGGCTTTTCCGTCCACGACACGATCGTCGTCTTCGACCGAATCCGCGAGAACCTGCGCGTGAGCCAGCGCCTTTCGTTCGAGCAGGTCGTGAACCTGAGCATCATGCAGACCGCGGCGCGGTCGATCATCACCAGCTTCACCGTCGTCCTCGTGCTCGCCGGCATCCTCATCGCGGGCGGCTCGACGCTGCAGGGTCTCGCGCTTACAGCTCGATCTTCAACGCCTCGCCGCTGCTGGTCGTCTGGCGGAGACTGCAGCCCCTGCGGTAACGACTGCTAACCTTGGGCTAGACACCGGACATGCCGACCTGGCCCATACCGTCGATCAAGGAGTTGCTCGAGCCCACGCTCAACCACATGGGCTACGAGCTGTATGCGCTCGACCAATCGGGCCACTCCGGGCGTACGCTGCGGATCTCCATCGACCACAACGAGCCGATCACGATCGAAGACTGCGAGCGCGTCAGCAGAGTTGCCGGACCGCTGCTGGACCATTCGCGCCTCATCGAGGGACCGTATGACCTGGAAGTCTCCTCGCCCGGCGCTGAGCGACCGCTGCGCACCCACCACGACTACGAGCGCTTCCACGGCAAGCGCGTCAACGTCCGCTACAGGACGGGTGAGTCTGAGTCGGTGGTCGAAGGCCAGCTGGTAGCGGTCGACACCGCCGGGATCGCGGTCCAGGCACCCGGTCTGCGCGGCCGCGCGCCGGTGATCATCCACCTTGCATGGGAAGACGTTGTCGCGGGCAGGCTCGCGGTCGCAATCTGAGCCGTCCACGCAGTCGCTCGCGGAGGCGCTGAGCGCGCTCTGTACCGAGCTGGGCATTCCAGTCGACGAGATGCTGCACACGGTCGAGGGCGCGCTGGCGGTCGCCTACAAGCGCGCTTTCAACGCGGAAGGGGACGTCAGCGTCAAGCTCGACACGAAGACCGGGGCCCTGGACGTCCACAGCCGCGTCGTTCGCGACGGCAACGTCGAAGTTCGCGACCTCCCGTCCGAAGACTTCAAGCGCATGGCGGCGCAGACCGCCAAGCACGCTGTCCTGCGGCACATACACGACCTGGAACGCGACAAGGCGCTGCGCGACGTCGCCGAGCACAAGGGCGAGCTCGCGACCGGGGTCGTCGACCGCATCGAGTCGGGCATCGTCTACGTCGACCTCGGACGCGCGGAAGGCGTGATGCCGCCAGAGGAGCAGATCCCGGGCGAGCAGCTCATTCCGGGGCGACCGGTGCTCGTCGTGATCCTCGACACCCAGCACAACCGCAAGCAGGCCCAGGTGCGCGTCTCGCGCGCGGCGCGGACCTTCGTCCATCGCCTGCTCGAGGCCGAGGTCCCAGAGATCAAGGCCGGCACTGTGCAGGTGCGCGCCATCGCCCGCGAACCCGGCCTGCGCACCAAGATCGCGGTCTCGTCCAGCGAGCCTGGGCTCGACCCGGTCGGGGCGTGCGTCGGCCCCAAGGGGGTGAGGCACCGGGCCATCTTGAGCGAGCTCGCGAATGAGCATGTCGACATCGTCCCGTGGTCGGAAGACCCCGAAGCGCTCGTCGCGGCGGCCCTCGGACCGGCTCGCGCCGACAGGGTCACCATCGACCGGGTGACGCGGACGGCGACTGTGCTGGTGCCGAAGAACCAGCTCTCGCTCGCGATCGGCCGCGACGGTCAGAACGCGCGGCTGGCGGCCAAGCTGACCGGCTTCCGGATCGACATCAAGCCGAGCGACAACGATGGCGAAAGCCCGCCACATCCCGGTTAGGACCTGCGTCGCCTGCCGGCAGGAGGGCGATAAGGCGCGGTTGGTCCGCCTGGTTCGCCGGCCGGACGGGCTCGTGGTCGCGGACCCTTCGGGAAGGCTGCCGGGGCGGGGCGCCTACCTGCACGCGACCCCGGAATGCATCGCCACCGCGCGCAAGAAGCGATCCCTGGACAGGGCGCTGAGCGCCGCGGTCACGCCCTCCGTCTGGACCGAGATCGCGCCTTAAGGACGCCGGCCCGAGGTTTCGAATTCGCCGCGGGCGGCATAATCAGTAGTTCCGACATGAAGGCACACGAACTTGCACGCGAACTCGGGATCAGCCAGAAGGAGCTGGTCAACTTCCTGCAACAGCGGAGGTTGACCCGCAACGCCGCGGCGCCGCTCGCGCCCGGCGCGATCGAGGCTGCCCGCACCGCGTTCAAGCCGACGATCGTCACTCCCAAGATCGAGACCAACGGCGACCGGCGGGCGGTCCTTCCACCGACCCTCTCAGTCAAAGACCTCGCCGAAAAGCTCGGCGTGAGCCCGGTCGAGGTGATCAAAAAGCTCATGGCCTCCAAGATCCTGGCCACCATCAACCAGGTGATCGACTTCGCCACGGCCGAGATCGTGGCCGACGAGTTCGGCTACACCGTCGAGCCGGTGGCGAGCGAAGACGTGGTCGCGACCGAGGCCGCCGCGGGCGACGGAGACGTCGTCACGACGTCCCGCGAGGAGCTCTTCTCGCTCGCCAAGGAGGACCCCGGGAAGCTCAAGCCCCGGCCGCCCATCGTCACGGTGCTCGGGCACGTCGACCATGGCAAGACGTCGATCCTCGACGCCATCAGGCAGACTCGCGTCGCCGCGGGCGAAGCCGGCGGCATCACGCAGCGGATCGGCGCTTACAAGATCGAGACCGCGGACGGCCACCCCGTCGTCTTCATCGATACACCAGGTCACGAAGCGTTCACGGCGATGCGCGCCCGCGGCGCGCAGGTCACCGACCTTGTCGTCCTCGTGGTCGCGGCGGACGACGGCGTGATGCCGCAGACCGTCGAAGCAATCCACCACGCGCGTGCGGCGAAGGTGCCGATCATCGTCGCCATCAACAAGGTCGACAAGGACAACGCCAATCCAGACCGTGTCCACCAGCAGCTCGCCGAGCAGGGGATCGTGACCCGGCACTACGGCGGTGAGCACGAGTGCGTGCACCTGAGCGCCAAGACCGGCAAGGGCATCGACGACCTGCTGACGACGATCGTGCTGTCATCCGACATCCTGGAGCTGAAGGCGAACCCCGACCGCAACGCCATCGGCACCATCGTCGACGCCCACCTGGAGCGTGGCCGCGGCCCGGTCGCCACCGTGCTCGTCCAGGCCGGGACGCTGAAGGTCGGCGACGACTTCGTCTGCGGTCACATCTACGGCCGCGTGCGCGCCCTGGCGGACGACCGCGGCCAGAGCGTGACCGAGGCTCCTCCCGCGACGCCCGTCGTCGTCTCCGGCATGAGCGAGGTCGCGCAGGCCGGCGACATCTTCCAGGTCGTGGGCTCCGAGAAGGCTGCTCGCCAGATCGCGCTGACCAAGCTCATCGAGAAGCGCACCCAGGAAGCCGCGCGCGAGGTTGCGCCGCGCATCACCCTCGAGGACCTGGCCCGCCGCGCCAAGGAGGGCGAGGTCAAAGAGCTCAGCCTGGTCGTCAAGGCCGACGCGCAGGGCACGCTCGAGGCTCTGCTGGCCGCGTTGCAGAAGATCGAAGACCCCGTGGTGGCGATCAAGATCGTCGGCCAGGGCGTGGGCGCGGTCAGCGACTCCGACCTTTTGCTGGCGAGCGTGTCGAGCGCGATCATCGTCTGCTTCAACCTCAAGCCGACGCCGGCAAGCACCGCGGCCGCCGAGCGCGCCAAGGTGGAGGTGCGCTATTACGACGTCATCTACAAGCTGACCGAGGACGTGGAGCGCGCGGCCAAGGGACTGCGCGAGCCGACGTACCGGCAGATCCGCGAAGGTCGGGTCGAGGTCATCACCCCGATCAAGATCCCGCGCACCGGCATCATCGCCGGGAGCCGCGTAATGGAGGGCAAGGTCAGCCGTGGTGGCTGGGTCAAGCTTTTCCGGGGTAGAGAGCAGCTCTTCGAGGGCCGGATCAACTCGCTCAAGCACTTCAAAGAAGACGTGCGCGAGATGCCGGCCGGCCAGGAGTGCGGCATCGGGCTCGAAGGCTGGGAAGACTTCGTCGCCGGTGACGCCATGGAGACCTATCGACTCGAGCGGGAAGAAATTTAAGCGAGATTGTGCTCGCTAAAGGCGGTGGTCAGCATGACCAGCTACCGCGCGGACCAGGTCGGGGAGCAGGTGCGCGAAGAGATCATGTCCATCATCCGGCGCGATCTCAAGGATCCTCGTATCGGTTTCGTGAGCATCACGGCCGTCCGCATGTCGCCCGACCTGCGGCAGGCGCGCGTGCGGGTGTCCGTCCTGGGCAAGCCCGACGAGCAGCAGGCGTCGATCAAGGGCCTCGTTTCCGCCAAGGGCGTCATCCGGCATGAGCTCGGACGCCGTCTGCAGAACCTGAAGTTCTCGCCCGAGCTGCGTTTCGAGCTCGATCCCTCGATCGAGTACAGCGTGCATATCTCCGAGCTGTTGAAAGAGGTGCTCCCGGCAACGCCCTCCGACCCTGATCCTCCGGCGGCTTCGCCGCCACCTCCCCGTGAATGGGGAGGAAAGGGCCACCTCCCCGTGAATGGGGAGGAGGAGCAACAGCGATAGCGACCGCGCAGCTCGACAAACC
Source organism: Chloroflexota bacterium (assembly GCA_005879675.1). GTDB lineage: Bacteria > Chloroflexota > Dormibacteria > Dormibacterales > Dormibacteraceae > 40CM-4-65-16. The sequence goes on along the minus strand of VBJE01000108.1, from coordinate 822 downwards.
ACACCTCTACGACGAGATCAAGGACCTGGTCGACGCCAACCAGGAGATCCTGATCTTCGGCCACAAGGACGCCGACGGCGACACCCTCGGCTGCAGCCTCGCGTTCGCGGAAGCGCTGCGCACCGAGGGCAAAGACGTCTGGGTGCTGGTGCCGCCGCCGCTGCCGCCGATGTACGCCTTCCTACCGGGGTTCGAGGACATCCAGGCCGAGCCGCCGCACGGAGTCGATCCGCAGCTGGTCTTCTTCTTCGACTCCGGCAACCTCGAACGCTCGGGCAGCGCTGTGCGGCGCATCGCGTCGCACGCGACGATCGTGAACATCGACCACCATCCCTCGAACTCCCGCTTCGGCGACATCAACGTCATCGACTCGAATGCGTCCGCGGTGGGGCAGATGGTGATGGAGATGCTCGATCACTTCGGTTACCAGATCACGCCGACGATCGCGACCACCCTCTACGTGGCGCTGCTGACCGACACAGGCGGTTTTCGCCATGAGAACACGACTCCGCGCGCGCTCGAGGACGCGGCGCGCCTCGCGCGCCTGGGCGCCGACCCCGGCCACATCGCGACCCAGGTCTACAAGATGCGGCCCGAGACCACGCTCAAACTCAGCGGGCTGGCGCTCGCGACGATGCGGGTGGAGATGGAAGGGCGCCTGGCCTGGGCGAAGGTGACGCGCAGGATGCTGAAGGAGGCGATCGCGGTCATGGCGGAGTCGGAGGGCATCATCGATACGCTCAACAGCATCGCCGGCCTTGAGCTGGCGATCCTGTTCAAGGAAGTCTCGAGCGAGCTGACGAAGATCAGCGTCCGCAGCCG
>VBJE01000107.1:17339-21173 GCA_005879675.1 Chloroflexota bacterium | reverse complement strand
AGCTCAACGGCTCTCTTACCAGGACGCGCGACGTCGTCTTCACGTACACGGTCGTCGGCGATTACGCCGGGCCGCGATATTTCCGCGGTGTCGACGAGACTCTCACGTTCGGCGGCGAGTGGCGGTACCCGAACCAGGCCGGCCTCAAGCAGTTGGTGGGTAAGAACCAGACCTTCCTCTACGCCGAGGACTACCAGAGGCTGGCGATCGCGGGCGTGCAGGTGAGCATGCTGCGTCCCCCGGTCGGGAACGCCGACATCGTCTTCTATCCCGGTCAGCTCGAGAAGATCGACCGCGTCACCATGGGGGCCCAGGTCCCGCTGCAGGACTCGACCACGCAGCAGAGCGCGTTGCTCTGGTCGCTGGACAGGCTCAGCAGCGTCCAGCCGAACACGTCCGCGGGCGGCTACACCGCCACGGTCGCGTACTCGACCGCGACGACCGCCGAGCTGCAGGCCGCCGGGACGACCTATCCCGAGTGGCTGAACCAGTACACGACGCTGCCCCAGCGCTCGTATCGCACGCCTTTCGTGCTGGACAGGATCCACAACCTCGCCCAGGGCATCGTCGACAAAGCAGGCGCGAAAACCCCATTCGAGATCGCCTCAGCGATCGAGGCGTATCTCCGCGACGGTCGCAACTTCACCTACTCGCTCGATGCTCGCACCCCGGACGGTGAGGACCCCATCGACTACTTCCTGTTCACGTCCCACAAGGGTTACTGCGAGTTCTTCGCGACGGCGATGGGCGACATGCTGCGCTCGCTCGGTATCCCGACCCGGCTGGTCAACGGATTCGGCCCCGGGCAGTTCGACACGACGGTGAACAAGTTCGTCGTCCGCGGCGAGGACGCGCACACGTGGGTCGAGGTGTACTTCCCGAACTACGGATGGATCCCGTTCGAGCCGACGGCGGACGCCCAGGGCATCTACCAGGTCATCCAGCGCGGCCAGACAGGGATCAACCCCTGCTTCCGCGACGATGGCTGCGAGGGCCCGATCACTGGCGGCGGCAACATCGTCGGCCCCACGCCGAGCGACGGCTCGGCTCGCGGCGAGCGGAACCTCGGCGGCGACAGCAACATCGGCGGCGGCGGCTTCCACATCGGGTCCCTGGACGCCACGGCTCTGACCCGGATCGCCGGCGTCCTGCTCGCGATCATTCTCCTTCTGCTCGTCGCCGTGTCGCGCTACCTGCGCCCGAGGAGCGTGATGAAGGTTTGGAGGCGCACCCTGACGCTCGCCAGCCTTGCCGGCGCCCAACGTCGGACCGGCGAGACTCCACTCGAGCTCAGCCGCCGCCTGCAGCGCACTTTCCCCGAGACCTCAGAGACCGTCGGTGCCCTGGCCAAGGGCTTCGTCGTCGCGGCCTACGCCCCGCCGGAGGTGGCGTCGACGTCGCGCGCTTCGATCATGGAGGCATGGTCCGCGCTGCGGCCGATGCTGCTGCGCCGCGTGCTCTCACGGCTGAGACCGACCAGGCCCTAACCTTTTCCGAGTGGCAGCGGTCGCCGGCCGGACGTACCCGGCGGTCAGTTTCGAGATCGATTCCGAGCGCGTCGCGTCTTTCGCGCGCGCGATCGGCGCCGATCCCGATGACGGCGTGCCGCCGACCTTCGCGACGGTCTACTCGCTGGGCGTGACGGCGCCGCAGCTGTTCGGAGACGAGGACGCCGCGGTCGACTTCGCGCGCCTTCTGCATGCGGAGCAGGAGTTCGAGTGGCAGCGCCACCCGCGGGTCGGGGAGACCGTCACATCGCGGGGACGCGTGGCCTCGGACACGAGCCGGCGGGGCATGCGTTTCGTCTCCCTGGAAACCGACACCACAGACGCGCACGGCGAGCCGGTGTGCCGGTCGCGCGCCCTGTTCGTCATACGTCAAGAAGAGCGCCCTGCGCGCGCGCCGGCCCGCCAATGAGCGAACGCAAGGTGACCTTCACCAAAGAGCAGATCGCCGCGTACGCGGAAGCGTCCGGCGACCACAACCCGATCCACCTCGACGACGACTTCGCGCGGTCGGTGGGCCTGCCGGGCGTCATCGCGCACGGGATGCTCCAGATGGGCATCGCGGCAACCGTTGCGTCTGAGGCAGCGGGCGCGCCTACGCGCCTGCGCCGGCTGTCGGTGCGCTTCGCCGGCATGGTGGTTCCGGGCGACACCGTGACCTTCAGCGCCGAGCCCATCGGCGCCGGCAGGCTCGACATCAGGGCTGCAAACCAGCGCGGCGAGGCCGTGCTGACCAAGGCGTCGGCCGAGTACGCCGCATGACCATGGAGTTCGAGATCCAGAGGCCTGTCATCTCGCGCGCCATCGCCGGGCAGCGCGCAACCATCAAGTTGAGGGGATAGCGAATGTTCGATCTATCAGGGAGAGTCGCGGTGGTCACCGGCGCGTCAAGGGGTCTTGGCAGGCAGGACGCGCTGACGCTCGCCGGCATGGGCGCCGACGTCGTCATCACCGACGTGCTCGTCGAGGACGACCCCAACCTGCAGCAGACCGCCGAGTCGCAGGGCAGCATGCTGGCCCAGGTCGCCGTTTCGCAGGGCTGGGTCCACTCCAACGCGACCGCCGAAGAGATCCGGAAGATGGGTCGCAAGTCGCTCGCGATCAAGATGGACGTGACGAATCGCGACCAGGTCAAAGAGGTCTTCCAGAAGGTGAGAGACCAGTTCGGCAAGATCGACATCCTGATCAACAACGCCGCGACCCTCGATCACGCGGCGCAGATCCCGAACCAGTCCTACGAGCTCTGGGACCGGGACGTGAAGGTGAACCTCACGGGCGCTTTCAACTGCACCAGGGAGGTCTGGCCATACCTGGTCGAGAACAAGTGGGGGCGGCTGATCTTCATGTCCTCCGTCGCGGGGACGCTGGGCGGGTTCGGCCAGGCGAGCTACTCCTCGACCAAGGCCGGCCTGATCGGGCTCGCCAAGACGGCCGCGCTCGAGGGCGGGCGACACAACATCACGTCGAACGCCATCGCGCCGGGGATCATCGAGTCCGAGGCCGGTAAGGCGGCCGCCGCCAACTGTGCACCGAGGAGGCGGGCTACATCACCGGGGCGGTGATCGAGGTCGCCGGCGGCATCCCGCTCTTCACGGCGTAGCGGCGATGGGCGAGCTGGTCGACGTCAAGCGGGACGGCGGGATCGCCCGGGTCGTGATGCATCGCAAGGGCAACAACTCGATCGCCGAGGACCTCATGAACGACCTCGCGGCGGCCTTCGATGAGCTCGGCAAGGATCCGTCCGTCCGTGTCGCGATTCTCGCCTCCGAGTACGAGAAGTACTTCAGCGTCGGCGCCGACCTCACCTCGCTGATGGGCATCGACCGCGAGGCGCCCGACGCCACCGACCAGATCGCGCTCTTCATGCGCCGCATGAACCACCACTTCATGGCCATCGAGAGGTGCCCGAAGCCGGTGATCGCGGCGATCAACGGCCACGCGCTGGGCGGCGGGAGCGAGCTGACGCTGTGCTGCGATTTCCGGATCATGGTCGAGGACGGGCGGTCGAAGATCGGCCAGACGGAGTCGTCTCTGGGCATCATCCCCGGTGCCGGCGGCACCCAGCGCCTGCCGCGCCTGATCGGCAAGGCGCGGGCGACGCGGTACATCATCGAGTCGACGCGTCTTTCCGCCAGGGAGGCGGAAGCGGTGGGGTGGGTGGACCGGGCGGTGCCGCCGGAAGAGTTCCAGGCGACGGTCGACGAGCTGGCCGGCAGGCTGGCCCGCGCGGCGACATTCGCCATCGCGATGATCAAGGACGCCGTCCGGCGAGGCTACGACATGCGCCTCGACGACGCTCTCAACATCGAGGCCGAGAACTTCGCCCGCG
>VBJE01000107.1:0-17304 GCA_005879675.1 Chloroflexota bacterium | reverse complement strand
CGTTCGTCGCCCTTAGAGGAGGTGTGACATGAAATACGTGTTGCTATTCGTCGGGACGATGGAAGACCAGGAGCGCTTCGACAGCATGCCGTCGGAGGAGATGGCCGCGGGCATGAAAGCGGCGGAGCGCTGGTTCGAGGAGTACAGCCGGGCCGGCAAGATCCTCGGCGGCGAGCAGCTGAAGGGGCCGCAAACCGTCACCACGGTTCGCTCCAAAGACGGCGGCCGCATCGTGACCGACGGCCCGTTCATCGAGTCCAAAGAGGTCATCGGCGGCTTCGCCGTCGTGCAGGTCAAAGACCTCGACGAGGCCCTCGAGATGGCCAAGTCCTGGCCCGCCGGTCCGGTCGAGGTGTGGCCCGCTGTGGAACGATGAGGTTCTGACCGAAACACGATCCGCAACCGAAGCTGCACTCACAGCGGTCTTCCGCGAGGAGGCCGCGAAGCTCACCGGCGCCATGGTCCGCCTCATCGGCAACTTCGACATCGCCGAGGAGGTGGTCCAGGACAGCTTGCTCGTGGCCCTGGAGAAGTGGCCCGTCCTGGGCATCCCCGACAACCCCGGAGCATGGCTCATGACAGCGGCGCGGCGTCGCGCCATCGACCTGCTTCGCCGCGATCAGCGCTACGCCGAGAAGCTCGCCCTGCTGGAGCGATCGACCATGCCACCTGAAGCCTCAGAGGCGGACGACCGGCTGCGCCTGATCTTCACGTGCTGCCACCCGGCGCTGGCCCAGGAGGCGCAGGTCGCGCTGACCCTGCGCGCGGTCGCGGGCTTCACCACCCAGGAGATCGCCGCGGCGTTCCTGGTCTCCGAGCCGACGATGGCCCAGCGGATCGTCCGCGCCAAACGCAAGATCGTGGAAGCCAACATCCCCTACCGCGTGCCGCAGGGCGCCGAGCTGGTGCCTCGTGTGGACGCCGTGCTGGCGGTGCTCTACCTGATGTTCAACGAGGGTTACCTGAGCCGCGGGCCGCAGGTGGCGTCGCGGCGCGACATCGCGGAGGATGCGATGTGGCTGGCGAGCCTGGTCGCCCGGCTTTTGCCCGAGCAGGCCGAAGTCCTGGGCCTCGTCGTGTTGATGAGGCTTCACCTGGCGCGCTCGCGCGCGCGCTTCGACTCGGCGGGCGAGATCGTGCTCCTCCCGGAGCAGGACCGCGCGTTGTGGGACTCGGCCGCGATCGCGGACGGAGTGGAGGCGCTGAATCGAGCGGCTGCGATGGGCGCACCTGGTCCGTACCAGCTGCAGGCGGCCATCGCGGCGGTGCACGCGGGGGCCAGGTCGTGGCGAGAGACCGACTGGTCCCAGATCGTCGCCCTGTACGACGCGCTGCTGCGGCTCACCGACACCCCTGTCGTTCGCCTCAACCGGGCGGTCGCGCTGAGCCACGTCAGCGGGCCGCGGGTCGCCCTGGGCGAGGTCAACGAACTTGCGATCTCGCTGGGCGCGTATCACCTGTTCCACGCCACGCGGGCCGAGCTGCTCGATGAGCTTGGTGAGACCACGCTGGCGCGAGAGGCCCGGATCCGGGCGCTCGAGCTCTGCCAGAACCCGGCCGAGCGCTCGCTGCTGGAGCGAAAGCTGAGCGCCTAGACCGGGGCCCTCCGCCTTATCTCTTCGAGCGCCTGCTCGACCCGCTTCGGGTCTGCGCCCAGGACGCGGATCACGAGCTCCTTGGTCTCGAAGTTCGGGTAGGAGCCAACCGACACGTCGGGATAGCTCTCCTCGAGCTCGCGCATCAGCGGGTAGAAGCGCGCCTCCACCGCGAAGTTGAAGCGCAGCTCCCTCACCGTGGCCGCGTTGCCACCGCCGAGGAACTCGGGCTCGATCTCCTCGGTGAAGATGCCTTTCATCTCGAGCGGCACCCCCGGCAGGACGAAGACCCGCTTTCCCCTGACCTCGTAGAGAGTGCCCGGGGCCATGCCCCGGCGGTTCTTGAAGACGTGCGCGGGCTCGGCCGGGATCCTCGCCATGCGCAGGTTGCCCTCGGTCACGTCCGGCGACTCGAGGAGACCCATCGAATGCATGCGCTGCACGCGCCGCCCGATCCGCGCCCGCGTCTCCTCCCAGATCACGAGCTCGCGACCCAGCGCGTCGGCGAGGGCGGCGAAGGTCCGGTCGTCGGGGGTGGGCCCGAGGCCGCCGCTGAGGAAGACGTCGGTCACATCGGCGTCGTCCAGCTCGCGCCCGACCTGCTCCGCTATCTCGCGCGGCTTGTCGCGGATCTGGGTGACTCGCTTGACCGGGTAACCGAGCAGCCTGAGCCGCTCGGACATCCAGTGCGAGTTGGTGTCGAGGGTGAATCCGCCCACCAGCTCGTCGCCGATCGCGACGATGCAGGACAGTGGCATGCGAGGACGATATACGGATGGAACGGCTCCATGCGACGGTGCACGGAGACGTGCAGGGAGTCGGCTTTCGCTACTTCGTGCAGCGGAAGGCACGAGACCTCGGGCTCGCCGGCTGGGTGCGCAACAACGCCGACGGCACGGTCGAGCTGGTCGCGGAAGGAGCGCGCGACAAGCTCGAGGATCTCAGGCGGGCGGTCGAGGACGGGCCGCGGACGGCCCAGGTGGACCGGGTCGACGTCCAGTGGTCGAACGGCACCGGCACCCTTGGCGGATTCGACCTCTCGTGGTGACTTTGCCGGTTCCTTTAACCTATCGCTCCGCGGCTCTTCTCGCCGCGATTGAGGGGAGGTAGATGGACTCCAACACAGCCTGGTTCGGCGTGGCCGGGGGACTGGCCGCGGTGGCGTTCGCCGTCGTCCTCATCTTTCTCGTCCTCAGCCGGCCGACAGGCAACGACCGGATGCGCGAGATCGCTGCCGCGATCCAGGAGGGCGCAGCCGCCTACCTGAACAGGCAGTACACGGTCATCGCCATCATCGGCGTGCTCATCGCCGTCGTCATGGGCTTCTTCATCAACTGGACGACCGCCGCCCTTTACATCGTGGGCGCCATTCTGTCCGCGGTCGCCGGGTACGTCGGCATGAACATCGCCGTGCGCGCCAACGTGCGCACCGCCGAAGCGGCGCGGGGAGGGCTGAACAAGGCGCTGCAGGTCGCGTTCCGCGGCGGCGCGGTGACCGGCTTCATGGTGGTCGGCCTCGGTCTGCTCGGCGTCTCGGCCGCCTATCTGGTGTTCAAGAGTCCCGACGTGCTGGTCGGCCTCGCCTTCGGCGCGAGCCTCGTCTCGGTCTTCGCTCGCCTGGGCGGCGGCATCTACACCAAGGCCGCCGACGTGGGCGCCGACCTGGTGGGCAAGGTCGAGGCCGGCATCCCTGAGGACGACCCGCGCAACCCCGCGGTCATCGCCGACAACGTGGGCGACAACGTCGGCGATTGCGCAGGCATGGCGGCCGACCTGTTCGAGACCTACGCGGTGACCATGATCGCCGCGATCCTGCTCGCGTCTCTCCTGTTCAAGAACGACGTCAGCTGGCTGATCTATCCGCTGCTGCTGGGCGCGGTGAGCGTCATCGGTTCGATCGTCGGCACGTTCTTCGTCCGCATCTTCAACACGCGATGGATCATGGGGGCGCTGTACGCGGGGCTGCTGGTCGCGGTCGCGGTGGCCATCGTCGGCTTCTACTTCGTCACCGCTTACATGAAGAGCAACGGGTATCTAGGGGGCTTCGACCACGACCTGATGAACCTCTTCTTCGCGGCGCTGGTCGGCGTCGTGATCACCGTCCTGATCGTCGCCATCACCGAGTTCTTCACCGAGACGAGGTACTGGCCCGTCCATCTCATCGCCAAAGCATCGGTGACCGGGCACGCGACCAACATCATCGCCGGGCAGGCGATCGGCATGATGGCAACGGCCCTGCCCGTGGTCGTGATCGCCACGGGCATCCTGATCAGCTACGGGCTTGGCGGCCTGTTCGGCATCGCGATCGCCGCGGTGGCCATGCTGTCGATGACCGGCATCATCGTCGCCATCGACTCGTACGGACCGATCACGGACAACGCCGGAGGCATCGCCGAGATGGCCAAGCTGCCGAGCGAGGTCCGGGCTGTGACCGACCCGCTCGACGCGGTCGGAAACACGACCAAGGCCGTGACCAAAGGCTATGCCATCGGCTCGGCGGGGCTGGCCGCGCTGGTCCTGTTCGCGTCCTACACGCAGGAGCTGGCGAAGGCCGGCCACCCCACCAAGTTCGAGCTCTCCGACCCGCTCGTGATCGCGGGCCTCTTCCTCGGAGGGATCCTTCCCTTCCTTTTCGGGTCGCTGGCGATGCTCGCGGTCGGTCGGGCGGGAGGCCTGGTCGTGCAGGAGGTGAGGCGACAGTTCCGCGACATCCCTGGGATCCTCGCGGGCACCGGTCGACCGGAGTACGGCACCGCCGTTCGCATCGTCACCGCCGCCGCCCAGCGGGAGATGATCCTGCCCGGCATCATCCCGGTGGTCGCCCCGCTCGCCGTCGGCTTCATCCTCGGTCCCCGAGCCCTGGGCGGGATGCTTCTCGGCGCGATCCTCACCGGCCTGTTCCTGGCCCTGCAGATGACGAGCGGTGGCGCCGCCTGGGACAACGCCAAGAAGTACATCGAGGAGGGCCACCTCCGGGCCGGCGATCAACCCCATGATCAAGGTCGTCAACATCATCGCCATCCTCATCGCGGGCGCGGTCGCGGCGAACTCCCTGGTCCGCTAATTTCCCCGCAGTACACTCCAGTCTGGGGTGGACGACTACCAGAAGGAGATCGCCGACCTCGAAACCCAGGTCGAGCAGCTGGTGGAGGCAGACGGCGACGCGAAGACCATTGCCGAGCTCAGCATGCAGCTCGACATCCTCAAGGCCATCTACGCGCGCGCCATCGACCTCCATCGCCGGGGCGTGGAGGACGAAGACCTTCGTTACGGGCTGCGGATCCAGGGCTACGGCGACTGGACCCTCGACAATGTGTACGCGTTCGTCTACGAGCGGGCCGTCGAGCTCGAGCCGGCGGCGCACCACGCATTCGTGGGCGGCATCAGATCCGCCGATTTTGCATTGATGCTCAACCCGTAGGAGGAGGCACATGGAGACGCCGCTGACACCCCTCGAGTTCGCGCGGCGGACGCGCAAGCTGTACGGCGACCGGATCGGGGTCGTCGACGGCGAGCGGCGGCTGACCTACGAGCAGTTCTTCGAACGCTGCGACCGCTGGTCGGCGGCGCTGCAGGCGATGGGCGTCGAGAAGGGCGACCGCGTCGCTTACATCGCGCCCAACACCCTCGAGCAGCTGATGTCGTTCTACGCCGTGCCCCAGATCGGCGCCGTGCTGGTGCCGATCAACTACCGGCTGACGGCCGACGACTTCGTCTACATCACCTCCCACTCGGGGGCGAAGGTGCTTTGCGTCCACCCTGACTATCTGGACGCGATCGACGGCGTCCGCGACCAGTTGGGCGGCGTCGAGCAGTTCGTGTCTCTCGGCAGCGCGGGCGGCCGCAAGGGCTGGCGCGAGCACGACGCCGAGGTCGAACGGGCAGGGCCCGCCTTCAACCGCGCCGAGGTGCGCGAGGACGACCTGCTCTCACTCAACTACACGAGCGGAACGACGGCGAAGCCGAAGGGCGTGATGATCACCCACCGCAACGCGTGGGCGAACGTCATGGACACGCTCGTCCACTTTCACATCACCGTCGACGACACCTACCTGTGGACGCTGCCGATGTTCCACGCCAACGGCTGGACGTTCGTGTGGATCATCACCGCCGTGGGTGGCCGGCACATCTGCCTGCCGAAGGTGGAGCCGGCGCGCGTGTTCGACCTCGTGCGCAAAGAGGGTGTTGGCTGGCTGTGCGCCGCCCCGACCGTGCTGATCTCGCTCGCGAATGCCTCGCGCGAGGTGAGGGGCGAGGTGCCGAAGGGCGTGCATGTGGTCACCGCCGGCGCTCCACCCGCTGCGGCCACGATCGAGCGCCTTGAAGGCGAGTTCGGATGGGAGGTGACGCAGGTCTACGGGCTGACCGAAACCTCGCCGTTCCTGACCATCTGCGAGCCGCGGCCGGAGCACGCGCCGATGTCCATCACCGACCGCGCGGTGATCAAGGCGCGGACGGGCGTGGAGATGATCGGGGCCTGCGAGCTGCGCGTCGTCGACGACCAGGGGCACGACGTCCCGGCCGACAGCAACACGCTGGGCGAGATCGTCGCGCGCGGCAACGTGATCATGAAGGGCTACTACAACGACCCCGAGGCGACGCAGAAGGTGATGGGGGACGGCTGGTTCCACACCGGCGATGCGGCGGTGCTGCACCCCGACGGCTATGTCGAGATTCGCGACCGGATCAAAGACGTGATCATCAGCGGCGGCGAGAACATCTCGTCGATCGAGGTGGAGGGCGTGCTGCTGCGCCATCCCGCCGTCCAGGAGGCGGCGATCGTGGGGCTGCCTCACGAGAAGTGGGGCGAGGCGCCCTTCGCCTACGTGGTGCTGAAGCCGGGAGCTTCGGCGACCGAGGCGGAGCTGATCGCCTTCACCCGCGACCGGCTCGCCCACTTCAAGGCGCCGCACGGCGTCACGTTCGTGCCGGAGCTGCCGAAGACGGCGACGGGCAAGATCCAGAAGTACGTCTTGAGGAAGGGCGCGGCGGCGATCGTTCGCCAGTAGCGGCTAGGCCCAGACCTCGGTTTTCAGCCAGCGCAGGCCCTCGCTGGTGACGCGCGCGGTGACCAGCGTGCCTGCGGCCAGCGAGCGCTCGTCGAACAGCTTCACCGTCCGTGGCCGGAAGCGGTAGTAGGGGAGATCGTTGCCGTCCGGGTCGAAGTCGCGGAATCTCTTTCCATAGACTCGCGCGGCTTCGCTGATGTTCGTGACACCCGCGGTGCCGAAGAGCTGGATGCCCCGGTCGGGTTTCCCCCAGACCTGGTTGGACGCGTAGACGGTGACGGCCGCGGACCGGTTGCGCGTGAGGTTGCGCGAATGAATTGAATCTGGGTCGGAGATCCAGAACACGTCGAGTCGCTCGCCCCACGCGAAGTACATGTGATTGATGTGCGCGCGGCCTCCCGGCGAGAGGGTCGCGAGGGAGCACAGGGGAGAGGCGTTCATCAGTCGACGCGCCACACGCTCGAGCCGTTCTGAAGAGAAGCGACGGGCCCTTCTCTCGACCGTCATCGACTCTTAGTCTGGCCCTCTCGGAGGGCTGAACATCGTTCGCGGCGAGAGGGTGATGATGTTGCCCTCGTCCGTTCTGATCAGCTTCCAGCCGCCCTCGTGCACCTTCCAGTGATGCCGCGTACACAGCAGGCAGAGGTTCTCGAGGTCATCGCCGCCGCCGTGCGTCCAGAACACGATGTGGTGGCCGTCGCACCAGGAGGCCGGCCGCTCGCAGCCCGGCCACTGGCAGTGCTGGTCGCGGGCGACGAGGGCACGTCGCTTGGGGCCGCGGATAGTGCGCTCGGCCTGGCCCACGTCGATCACGACCGATTTCTTCATGAGGACTCTGGTGACGCTGCAGTCACAAGCCCAGCGCTGCGCTGTCTTGGAGGAGATGGGCAAGGAGAACTCCGTCTCCGCGCCGGGAGCGCCGGCGACATCGAGCAGGGTCTCGATCGAGCTCGTTACCTGCATCTGGATTTTCTGCTTGTGGCCGGCAAACTCGACCAGGGCGTCAGCCAGTCGCTGCGGGCGGCGGCGGTGATCGTCTTTACCGGCGCGCCTGGCCAGGGGCTCGAGCGCGTTCCGCACGATGGCGCCGCCGACTGAGTCGAGGAAACCGGTCAGGTAGAGCGAGCCGTCATCCGAGGTGCTCATGTGCAGCGTCCGGGCGTGGACCTGCTCCGCCTGCTCGGCGGCGTACCTCTCGGCGTTGACCGCGTGCCGGTAGTGAAGACACTTGTAGTGGAACTTGCCGGGCGAGCTCTCGCGCGCCAGGGGAAGGAGCTGAAGCTCGTCAAAAGCCTCATCCACCGCCCCGGCGGTCCGGGCCATCACCGTCAGGTGGGGAAAGCCGATCACATCGGCCTTCATCGCCTGGATGCTCTCCGGCATCTGCGGCGCATGCTCGCCGACGGCGATCCGGTCCGCGGCGGCGTTGGAGGTCATGTGGCAGTGGAAGCGCATCCAGTCGATGGCGCTGTTCGCCCCCTGGTGCTCCCAATGCTTGCTCTGCTGGAACTCGGCGGCCAGCTCCGAGAAGGCCAGCTCCAGCTGGTCGATGCACTGCCGGATCTCCATCATGCGGTAGGCGATGTCAGCGTCTTCCTCGACCATGCGGAGCATGAGAACATTGTGCGAAATTTTGTTCTAGAAAGCAACTCATCGCAAGTAAATTTATATTCAAACCCACAAAGTCCCGGGCCACCAGACCCACCCCTCACACCCCCTTCACCGTCCTTCACCGTCCTTCCCCCTTCCATGCCAAGATTGCGATGGTGGTGGATCTCCCCGACCGCTACAACGTCGGCGCCGACCTCCTCGACCGCAACCTGCCGGCGAGGTCCTCCAAGATCGCCATCCACTCCTCCTCCGCCGACCTCACCTACCTCGACCTCTCCCACCTCGCCCACGGCGCCGCGCGCCAGCTCCTCGACCTCGGCGTCCGGCTACGACTCCCCCGGCTGGGTCGGCACGTTCCTCGGGGCGATCCGCATCGGCGCCGTCCCCGTCCCGGTCAACCCCCTGCTCCAGCGCAGCCAGGACTACGACCACTACCTCGACGACTCGCTGGCGAGGGTCGTCGCCGTCGACGCCAGCACCGAGGAGAAGCTCACCGCTGCGGCGCACCGCGCCGCCAACCCGCCGATCGTCCTTCGCTTCGACCAGGTAAAACCCGACACCGAGATCCAGGCCGCAGCCACGAGAAAGGACGATATGGCCTTCTGGCTCTACAGCTCGGGAAGCACCGGCAAGCCCAAAGCCGTCGTCCACCTCCACCACGACATCCCCTACACGTGCGTCACCTACGCCGAGCAGGTCCTCGGCATCAGGGAGAGCGACACGACCTTTTCCACGACCGGCCTCTTCCACGCCTACGGCTTCGGCAACAACCTGACCTTTCCTTACTGGGTCGGCGCGTCGACCGTGCTGCACGCGGGCCGGCACACCCCCGCGACAGTCCTGGACACCATCGAGAAGCGCCGGCCGACACTCTTCTTCAGCGCGCCGACGCTCTACAACGCGATCCTCAACTTCGAGGGCGCGAAGAGCCGCAACCTCTCGAGCATCCGGCACTGCGTCGCGGCCGCCGAGGCGCTGCCCGCGGAAGTCTGGCGGCGGTGGAAGGACGCCTTCGGCCTGACCATCCTCGACGGCGTCGGCTCGACCGAGATGCTGCACATCTACTGCTCGAACCGCCTCGACGACCTGAGGCCTGGTTCCAGCGGCAAGCCGGTCCCCGGCTACGAGCTCAAGATCCTCGACGAAGAGGGCAAGGCCGTGAAGAACGGCGAGGCCGGTGACCTCTATGTCAAAGGCGACAGCGCGCTCGCCCTCTACTGGGCGCAGCACGAGCGCTCGAAGCGTTCAGTCCTCGGCGAGTGGTTCTTGACCGGCGACCGCTATCGCGTCGACGCGGACGGCTTCTACTGGTACGAGGGGCGCTCCGACGACATGATCAAGGTCAGCGGCCTGTGGGTCTCGCCCATCGAGATCGAGTCGGCGCTGCTCGAGCACCCCGCGGTGGCGGAGAGCGCGGTGGTCGGCATCACGGTCGACGGCTTCACCAGGATCAAGGCCTTCGTGATCGCGAAGCCCGCGGCAATTTCGCAAGACGATGCGCTGGTGCAGCAGCTGCAGGACCACTGCAAGTCGCGGCTGCAGCGATTCCAGTACCCGCACATGATCGAGTTCGTCAGCGACCTGCCGAAGACCGTGACCGGCAAGATCCAGCGCTACAAGCTGCGCGAGAAGGCAGCCGCACCTGCCTAGCCACATCGCCGTCCTGCCCTGCGACGGCGCGGGCAAGGAGGTCGTGCCCGAAGCGATCAAGGTGCTGAAGGCGGCGGGCGCGGACCTCGACTTCCAGGAGTACGACGTCAACGGCGACCAGTACATGCGGACCGGCCAGCCGATACCGGACGCGGTCTGGGCGGACCTGCAGAAGGCCGACGCCATCCTCTTCGGCGCGGTCGGCGACCCGCGTGTCAACGACGCCGCCTACCTCGCGGGCGTGCTCCTGAGGTTGCGCTTCGAGCTCGACCTCTATGTCAACCTGCGCCCGGCCAGGCTCTACGACGACCGCCTCTCGCCGCTCCGGCGCGAAGATCGACGGAAGATCGACCTGCTCATCGTTCGCGAGAACACGGAGGGTCTCTACGTCGGCATGGGCGGTCGTTTCAAGAAAGGCACCGAGGAAGAGGTCGCCATCCAGGAGGACCTGAACACCTACCTCGGAGTGACGCGGATCATCGAGTACGCATTCCAGGCGGCGAAGCGCGAGGTAGTCATGGTCGACAAGTCCAACGCCATGACGCACGCCGGCGCGCTGTGGCAGGAGCGGTGGAAGGCCGTTGCCGGGAAGCACCCGCACGTCAAGACGCGACACCTCTATGTCGATGCCGCCTCGATGCAGCTGGTCAGGGACCCGACGCAGTTCGAGGTCATCGTCACCGGCAACCTTTTCGGAGACATCCTCTCCGACCTCACCGCGGAGCTCATCGGCGGGATGGGCATCGCGCCCTCCGGAAACGTGAACCCTGAGACCAGGCGCGGGTTGTTCGAGCCGGTGCACGGCACCGCGCCCGACATCGCGGGCAAAGCCATCGTGAACCCGGTGGGGGCGATTTTGAGCGCATCTATGATGGTTAGACACCTGGGTCAGACAGAGATGGCGGGCGCAATCGAGAGTGCGGTGGAGTCAGCGCTCCGCGCGGGCGAATGCACGCGCGATCTCGGCGGAAGCCTCTCGACCCACGAGGTTGGCGACGCTGTAGCGAAGAGGCTGAGGGACTAAAGAAAGCCGATGGGCATGACGATGACGGAGAAGATCCTGGCCCGCGGCGCGGGGCGCGAAAGCGTGCGTCCCGGCGACCTGGTGCTGGCCAAGGTCGACTTTGCGATGGGCCACGACCTGACCATCCCGCCGGCGGGCAAGATCATGCGCGAGCAGATGGGCGCGGAGAAGATCTGGGACCCCGACCGCGTCGCTGTCACCCAGGACCACTTCCAGCCGGCCAAGGACGCCGCGAGCGCGACGCTCGGCCGCCTCACGCGCGAGTTCTCGCACCAGATGGGGATCAAGTGGTACTTCGAGGTGGGGCAGGGTGGCATCTGCCACACCGTCCTGCCGGAGCACGGCCTCGTCCTGCCGGGCGAGCTGGTGGTCGGCGCGGACTCGCATTCCTGCACCTACGGTGCCCTCAACAACTTCGCCACCGGCATCGGCTCGACCGACCTCGCATGCGTGCTGGCGCTGGGCGAGCTGTGGTTCCGAGTCCCCGAGACGCTGAAGTTCGTCTATCGCAACCGTCTCCAGGAGTGGGTCGAGGCGAAGGACCTCATCCTCTACGTCATCGGCCAGATCGGCGTCGACGGAGCGCGCTCGAAGGCCATGGAGCACACCGGCGAGGCGCTGAAGCACATCGACATGGAGGCGCGGCTGACCATGACCAACATGGCGATCGAGGCCGGCGCCAAGAACGGGATCATGGAGTTCGACGAGGTCACCAAGGAATACCTCGACCCGCGCGCCAAGCGCCCCTACAAGCCGGTGACGTCCGATCCCGACGCCGAGTACGAGAAGGTATTCGAGTTCGACGCCGAAAAGGTCGAGCTGGGCGTGGCCAAGCCGATGTCGCCCGACAACTACGCGCCGCTGTCGGAAGTCGCGGGCACGAGGCTCGACCAGGTCTTCATCGGCTCGTGCACCAACTCGCGCATCACCGACCTGCGGCGCGCGGCCGCGGTGCTCGAGAACCACAAGGTCGCGCCGGGAGTGCGCCTGATCATCACCCCATCGTCGCACCAGGTCGCGATCCAGGCCGAGAAGGAAGGCTTGATCCGCACGTTTCTCGCCGCGGGCGCGGCTTGGACGACCGCGACGTGCGGGGCATGCCTGGGTGGACACATGGGCGTGCTCGGGGAAGGAGAGGTGTGCCTAAGCACCACCAACCGCAACTTCCCGGGACGAATGGGCCACCCGAAGGCGCTGGTCTACCTCTCCAACCCGGCCGTGGCCGCGGCGAGCGCGGTCGCGGGCGTGATCACGCACCCGAGCGAGGTGCTCGCGAAGATGCCGGCCTCGATCCGGTGACGCTTCCCAAGGTCGTGCGCGGCCGGGCCTGGAAGTTCGGCGACAACATCGACACGGACCAGATCATCAAACACGCCATGGAAGGAGTGCCAGGCCGGGACACGTGGGCTGGAGGCGTCGAGCAGGGCGACATCCTGGTCGGCGGGTCCAACTTCGGCTGCGGCTCGTCGCGCGAGATCGCGCCGGTGGCGATCCGTGGCGCGGGCATCTCGCTCGTGGTCGCGGACTCGTTCGCCCGCATCTTCTTTCGCAACGCCATCAACATGGGCTATCCGATCCTGCAGTCGCCGCAGGCGGCGGAGGCGGTGGAGGAGGGCGACGAGCTCGAGGTGGATCTCGATGAGGGCATCATCCGCAACTTCACCAAGGGCGACGAGTACCGGTGCGAGGCCTTCCCGCAGTTCATGAACGAGCTCCTGCGCATGGGCGGGCTGGTGCCGTGGGTGCGCAAGCGGCTGGAAGAGCGCCGGCGCGCCGCTGCCTCGAGTGGATAGCGAAAAACCCGTCGAGCTCCAGGAGCCGCTCGATGATCTCGCCCGCGACCCGAAGCGCTTCGCCCACGACCTGAAGTTCCCACCCGCGGACCGGATCCGCATCTACGACGACACCCTGCGCGACGGCGAGCAGATGCCCGGGGTCGCGATCACGCCCAGGGACAAGTACGAGCTTGCGCGCGAGCTGTCGGACATCGGGGTGCATGTGATGGACGTCGGCTTTCCGTCGGTCTCCGAAGGCGAGCGCGAGACGCTGCGATTGGTGCTGGCCGGCCGAAAGCGCGGCGAGATCCGGCCCGATCTGGAGGTCGTGTGCATGATGCGCTCGACCAAAGGCGACATCGACGCGACCATGCGCGTCCTCGACCAGCTCGGGCATCAGCGCGACGAGGTGACCTACTTCATCTTCACCTCCGCCTCCGACCTGCACGTCAAGTACAAGCTCGGCAAGACGCTGCTGCACCGCGACGGCATCCCGGAGTCGGAGTGGCTCGAGCTGCCGGTGTCTTACTACCGCGAGGCCAACATCCGGATGATGTGCGAGGCGATCGCCTACGCACGCGAGCAGGGAGCGACCTCGATCGAGTTCGGCGGCGAGGACGGGAGCCGTGCCGACGTCGACTACATCGCCGAGATCCATCGCGAGGGCCTGAAGGCCGGCGGAACGCGGCCCTCGACGCCCGACACGGTGGGCTGCTACTCGCCGTTCGCCGTGCGCGAGTACATCCCGGCGATCAAGGCCGCCGCCCCCGACGCGCCCCTGGTCGTGCACTTCCACAACGACCTCGGCCTTGGGGCGTGGAACACGGTGATGGCGCTCGGCTCAGGCGCCGAGGTCTTCACCACCAGCGTCAACGGCATCGGCGAGCGCACGGGCAACGCGCCCATGCACCAGGTGCTGCTCCAGCTGCGCTACCTCTTCGGGATCGAGATCCCGAAGTTCAAGTACGAGAAGCTGCGCGACCTGGCCCGTCACCTGGAGAGCATGAGCGGCATCCCTGTCCAGCCAACAGAGCCCGGCATCGGCCTCAACGTCTTCAGTCACGAGTCGGGAATCCATACCGCGGGGATGCTGATCCACCCGGCGATCTACCAGTTCATCCCGCCCGCCGACCTCGGCGCCGAGATCACCTACGTCTACGGCAAGCACTCGGGCGCCCTGGTGATCGAGCACGCGCTGCGCGGGGCGGGGATCAAGCCCGAGACCGAGCTGGTGGCCAAGGTGCTGGCCGAGGTGAAGCGCATCCGGGAGGAGCGCGCCGAGCGCAGCGACTTCTCGGACTTCCACCGCCGGTACTACGATCACCTGAACCGCATGGGACTGACGGCGGAAGAAGTCGTCGACATCGCGACCGCTTTGCTTCCGAAAGCGAGCGCCTGATGGCGACCACGACGCGAGCCGACGCCGCGACCAAGGGCCAGTATCTCGATCTCCACCGGTGGATGTGCATGGCCAAAGCGCTCGACGACCGCATGCACATCCTGGTCAAGCAGGGACGGGCGCCGTTCGTCGGCTCGAGCCGCGGCCACGAAGGCATCCAGGTCGCATCGACCGCCGCGATCGGCCCGGACGACTGGCTGGTGCCGCACTACCGCGGCCTCGCCAACGCGATCGTGCGCGGCCTGACGATGAGGGAGTGGATGCTGGCGGTGTTCGCCAAGGCCGGCGACCCGCTGTCCGCCGGCAGGAACATCCCGGGCGGCTCCTACAGCTACCGCAGGCTGAAGATCGCGCCTGTCTCGCAGGTCGTTGCGAGCTGGATCCCGAAAGCCGCGGGCATCGCGTACGCGGCCAAGCTCAAGGGCGAGAGCTCCGTGACGCTGTGCACCTTCGGGGACGGGGCGACGAGCCAGGGCGAGTTCCACGAGGGCGTCAACTTCGCCGCCGTGCACCGGCTCCCCGTCGTCTTCGTCTGCGAGAACAACAGCTACGCCATCTCGGTCCCGATCCGGCTGCAGATGGCGAACCCCGACGTGGCCGACCGCGCCGCCGGCTACGGGATCGCGGGCGCGACGGTCGACGGGACGGACGTGCCTGCCTGCTTCGAGGCCTGCCGGGATGCGGTCGATCGCGCGCGCCGCGGCGAGGGACCGACTCTCATCGACGCCAAGATCTGGCGCATCAACTCGCACACCTCCGAGGACAACCAGCTCAAGTACCGGACCAGGGAAGAGATGGAGGAGGCGGCCCGCCACGACCCCATCGCCCGGTTCGCGGGCTGGCTGATCGAGCGCCGCTGGATCACCTCCGAGGCCGCCGCCGACCTCCAGGCGGGATGCGACAGGGAGGCGTCGGAGGCCGCGGACTGGGCGGAGCAGCAGCCAGACCCGGTGCCCGAGGACGCATTGAAAAACCTCTTCGCATGAACTCAGTCCAAACCTGAGAACGCATCGCTAGACTGACTGGCGATTTGGAGACCGAGCCGCCCAAGTCCGACGATTCGACGCCGCCCGAAAGCCCGCCCGACGAGCCGGCAGCCGCCGTGCCGGCGGGTGAGACGACGCCGGTGTTCGCGCAAACTCGTCCTGTCGCGCCCGCGGACGACCCGGCGGACTCGCAGGCGGAAGTGACGGAGGAGGCGGACGAAGCGCTGCCGCCGCCGCTCGAGATAGAGAAGGGCGACCCCGACTGGACGCGGCCGGAGGGCTCGTCCAACGGCGGCGCCAAGAAGGCGCCTGAGTGGGCGCAGACGGTCCCGACCTCGCCGGGCGATGCGATCGACGAGGTAGAACCGTCCGCGGCGAAGGTCGAGGCGGCTGTCGAGTCTGAGCCCGGCACTGACGCCCCGCCCGAGACGGAGGAGAGGGAGGACGAGTGGCCCGAAACCGGCGCGAGCAAGCCGCCCGTGCCATCCGCCGCGGAAGTGGCGGAGGTGACGCCGGCGCCGCTCACCGAGCCACCCAGGGCGGTGGCGGCGGACGCGCTCAAGTCCACGTGGCCGCCGCGTGCGGAAGCCGGGCCCGCGCCCCCCGAGGAGACAGACATCTGGCCGCCGGAGCCGCCAACCGAGCGCGCGATGCCGGCCTGGTCGCCGACCTCGGAGATGGAGGAGCCCGCGACGCCGGCCCAGGCGATCCCGAGCTGGCCCGACTCCTTCGACTCGGCCCCGGCGACGGCGCAACGCACGCCCACTCCTCCGGCGCCTCCCGCGAGCACGCCGGCTGCGGCGCCTGCCGCGCAGGTCACCCAGCCGGCTCCGCCGCCGGCCACGCCACCCGCCTCGAAGCCGTCGATCCCTCCCGCGCCCCCGGCTCCCGCGGCCCGGCCGCGAGTCGAGACCGCGCCGCCGACAGAGCCCAAGACCATTCCTCCCGCCGAACCGCCGCCGCCCGCGCCGGCCCAGCCAGGCGTTCCGCCCCGACCGACGTGGGCGCCTGGACAACCCGCGGCCCCGGCGCCCCTCGCCACGGCCAAGGAGCCGTCCGGGCAGCCGATGCAGATGCCCGCGTGGGCGCCGAGGGTGCCGCTCGCGGCGGAGCCCGGAACGCCGACATGGTTCTCGCCCAAGGAGCAGATCCCGCACGCGACCGCGCAGCCGGCGTCGCAACCGGCCAAGCAGCCTCAGCCCCCGGCCGCCCCCGCGCCCCCCGTCGTCGGGGGTCAGCTGCCGGTGGCAAAGTTCCCGCCGGCTCCCGCGCCCGGCGCTCCGGCTCAGCCGGCGGCCGCGAAGCCGCCCTGGCAGGTCGTCGAGCAGGCGAGGCAAGCGAAGGCGTCGCAGGGCCCTACGGCCGAAGACCGCTCCTACGCCGAGTGGTTCGCCTGGGCCAAGCGCGGTGGCGCGCCGGCGAGCGCGTGCCACGCCGCCGCGCAAGGGGCGTTCAAGGCGCTTTCGTCAGGCAAGGACGTAACCACCGCGGTGCAGTGGGCCACCGCGGCGATGAGCAGGCCGCCGGAGAACGTGGCCTACACCCGCCAGACCTACTGCGCCTGGTTTGCGCTCGCCAACATCGACCTGAACCTCGACCAGCACCGCTCCCACGCCTTCGCCGGGGGCGCGGTGCAGGCGCTCGAGGCCGGGCAGGACGCGTCCGCGGCGCATGCCGCCGGCCTCGCCGCCGCCGGGATCCACTAGCGCAGCGACCGCACCTGGCGGCTGGCCGCGGTGCCGGCCCCGCACGCGAGCATCATCCCTCCCGCGATCAAGAAAAGCAGCGTGGGGTTGACCTCCGCGATCGCGCCTGACATCGCGTAGGAGAGGGGCGTGAGACCCATCGACGCCAGCATCACGATCGACATCACGCGTCCCTGCATGGCGGGGTCGGTCCGGCGTTGGAGCCAGCTCACCCCGTAGGTGTTGATGACGCCGGTGCCGATGCCGGAAAGACCCATCAGCAGGGTCGCCGGCACAAACGAAGGCAGCAAGCCGATGGCGCCGATGCCGAGGCCGAGCCACACGCACAGGGTCACGATCAACCATCCGAATCGGTTGGGCGGCGACACGAACCCCGCGGCGACGGCTCCCACTGTCGCGCCGACACCCCAGGCGCCGAGCAGGATGCCCAGTCCGGCTGCACCCGCGCCGAATCGCTCGTGCGCGAGCGTGGGAAGACCCACGCCCAGCGCCCCGTTGGCGCCGAAGTCGATGACGGCGATCGCGATCAGCGTGACCCGTATGCCGGTG
>VBJE01000106.1 GCA_005879675.1 Chloroflexota bacterium | reverse complement strand
GGACCGTCATAAGCCGTGAGCACGGTGAACCCACCGTGCTCGAGGTAGTCGCGGACGAGCTGCACGATCCGCGGCTCGTCGTCCACGACCAGGATGGTCGCCACGGCGACCATCCTAGGTTCAGACATCGCCCCTACACGGAGCGGGTGTCCGTCGGTGGGGGTGGTGGCGTCGAGCCCGGAGGCGTCGAGCCCGGGGGAGGTGGCTGCTCGCCGTGCTGCCGGCTGTGCCACTCCCGCGCCCGCTCCTCGAAGGAGCCGTGGCCGTAGCCCCAGCCGCGCCCGTACCCGCCGCCGCCGCCCCACATCCGCCGTCCGGCGAATCCCCAGAACGCGAACCGGAGCAGGAAGAACAGGCCGAAGAGGATGAACAGGAACCACAGGATCCCAAAGCCGGCGAAGAACGGGTGGAAGCCGTAGCCGTAGTAGTACGGCCCGGCGACCGGCGCCGTGGTGCCGGCGGGCAGGTGGGTGTTCACCCCATCCGACCAACCGACGTTGTAGGCGACCGCGCCCACGATGACGAGAAGGATCACTGTCGCCAGCAATCCCACCAAACCGAAACCGCGTCTCATCTGACTTCACTCCTTTGTGTGAATGAGATTTGCATTGCGCACCTCACATCCTTCCCAGGAGTTGTGAACGACTTGTGAATCCCTTGCGAGGAAGTTAGAAGCCGCCCTCCAGCTCGACGAGCTCCGCGCTCCGCTTCCACAGCGCCGCCTGATGCGCCGTGTCCAGCGTCGACTTCGGCGGGTCGATGCGGCGCGTGCCCTTGAAGAACCAGCCGGTCGTGCCCGCGTGCGCCGGCGAAAGGGCCAGCTCGGCGAGGTCCTGGCCCGCCCGCTCCGGGTCGCGCGCGAAAAATCGCGTCGCGAATCGAAGTGGCGCGGGCGACTCTCCCATCAGGTCGGACCTGACGATCCCCGGGTGGAACGCGTTCGCGCGCACGTCCCACCGCTTGGCTCGCCGCGCGAGCTCGAACGTGAACATCAGGTTGGCCGCCTTGGTCGCCCCAAAGGAGTGGAAGGCGTGGAAGTGGTCGCGGTCAAGCAGTCGGTCCACGTCGACCCGCGTCGTCGAGGGCGCCGTGACTGTGATCACCCGGCCTCCGCCGACGAGTCGGTCGCGCAACAGGTTGGTCAACAGGAATGGCGCGAGGTGGTTGACGGTGAACATCAGCTCCAGGCCATCGGCCGACTTCTGAAACCGCGGCCAGTAGACGGCCGCGATGTTCAGCAAGACATCGATGTGACCGCCGCCGCGGTTCAGCTCCCGCGCGGTTGCGCGCACGGAGGCAAGAGACGAGAGGTCGAACGAAGGCCTCGAGAGCGGGATCACCTGCGCGCGCCTTTCGGTCAGCGCGGCCGCCGTCGCCGACCCGATCGCTCCCGTCGCGCCCGTGACCACAACCGTCGCCATTACCTAGCCGAGATCGTAAGCGCGGCGCCCGGACCTGGCCCTCGGGCTCAGGTCGGCCAGATCGTGACGTCCTTCTCGCAGCAGAAAGGCCCGATGTCGGGCGTCCAGTGGAGGATGAAGGGCGGATTTGCGTTCGAGACGCGGAAGCAGATGTCGACGGGCCCGTACAGGGCCCCCTGGTTGAAATCGTGGCGCGAGAACGACTTGCAGCCGGTGGCGTCGGTGATGGGGATCGACGAGCGCCGGCCCGCGTCGATCAGCTGCAGGTCCTCGGGCGACGCATGGGTCGCGGTGCTCGAGTTCTGGAACTTCACCGTCATGTGCACGATGTCGTTCTGCACGCGCACGCTGGAGATCCAGATCGTGTAGCCCTTGAGGTTCGAGCAGGGTCCCGGCGAGCAGTTATCGGGCTGGAGGTCGCTGTTGGGCTGGGTGGCGAGGGGCGCCTTCAACGCCATGTAGGCGCCGCCGGCGATGAGCGCCGCCGCGATCAGGCCTGCGAAGACGCCAAGGGTGGTCAACAGGCGGCGGGTCATGTCTGCGTAACGGAGTTTAGGCCGGAGGGTAATCCTCTCCGGCGCCTTTTTGCGCCACCTCCCGTGAATGGGGAGGAGGAGGCCCTCCGCTGCTAAGCGGGCACCGGCTCCCCGACCATCTCGTCGGCGAGGACCTTGCCGTCCTTGAGGCGAATCTGGCGCGAAGCCTGGGCGGCGATGTCGAGGTCATGGGTGACCAGGACGATCGTCACCTGGTCCTCGCGGTTCAGCCGCTTCAGAAGGTCGACCAGCTGCTGCGCCGTCTCGGTGTCGACCGCGCCCGTCGGCTCGTCGAGGAGGATGAGCGACGGCGCGTTGACCATCGAACGCGCGATGGCCACGCGCTGCATCTGGCCACCGGACAGCTCGGTCGGCCTGTGCTTGATGCGGTCGCTCAGGCCGACGCGCTCGATCAGCTCGATCGCCCGCCGCTTGCCCGCCTCTCCGTCCTTGACGTAGCGCTGCGGCAGCATCACGTTCTCGAGCACGTTCAGACCCGACAACAGGTTGTACTCCTGGAACACGAAGCCGACCTTCCGCGCCCGCGTGTGGGCCCGCTCACGGTCGCTGAGCCTGGTCGTCTCGACGTCGTCGATGACCAGGCTGCCCGCCGTCGGCTTCAGCAGGAGGCCGAGGAGGTCGAGCATCGTTGTCTTGCCGCTCCCCGAGCGTCCGACGACCGCAACGAACTCGCCCCGATCGATCTTCAGCGTCACCCCATCCAGGGCGCGTATGACCTCAGAGCCCCGCTTGTAGTGCTTGGTCAGGTTGACGAGCTGGACGCCGGCCATCAGTCGTTCCTCAACGCGATCACCGGGTCGAGCCGGGCCGCGCGCCACGCGGGCAGCACGCCCGCGACCGCACCCAGCACCGTGGCGAAGCCGATGGCGAAGATCGTCAGCGCGGGGGTGATCAGGAACAGTGAGGAGCCGTCCGCCGGAGCGAACAACGTGTTGCGCGAGACGACGATGAGCACTCCAAAGCCGTAGCCAAGCAGGCCTCCGATGAGGCCGATCAGCGTTGCCTCGATCAGGAATTCGCTCATCACGTTCATGGTGGTTGCGCCGACTGCCTTCTTCAGCCCGATCTCGCGGACCCGTTCGGCCACGGCCATGAACATCGTGTTGACGACCGACAGGCCGCCGATTACCAGCGCGAGCAGCGCGGCCGCGGTGGTGATCGCGGTGAAGATCGCGCCGCCCGACTTGAAGCCATTGACCAGGTCGCTGGGCCGAAGGGCCTTGACGCCGGTGACCTGCGAGTTGATCCGGTCCGCGACCTTGTCGAGGTCGGAGAGCGACGTCCCGGGCTTGCCGTAAACGGAGATGCCCTCCGTGATCTGCGTCACGTCGATGGAGCCGCGGAGCGTCGCGGGCAGGCTGTCTCGCAGGAGCATCTGGCCGTCGGCGATGTTGATGTAGGCGAAGGTGTCCGGAGCGGTCTTGGTCTCGTTCAGCACGCCGACCACGGTGAAGGTGTGGTTGACGAAGTCGGGCTTGGCGTCGGCTGGCCGAACCGGTAGTTCGATCGTGTCGCCCACCCTCTTCTTGAACTCCTTGGCGATGGTGGAGCCGAGCGCGACCTCGCCGTGAGACCCGGAGGTGACCCCGCGCCCCTCCGCGTACGTGACCTTGAGGGCGCTGTAGTTGTTCTCGTCAGGATCGACCGCGGTGATCGTGTCGGGAATGCCGAAGCTGACGACGATCGCGCCGCCTGGCTTGGCCTGGAACTGGTATCCGGGAAAGGCCGCCTGCACGCCTTCGACATTCTTGATCTCGTCGATCTTCGACATCGGAAGGAGGTTCGCGGCCTGGCCGTCAGGCGGACCCACCTGGATGCTGCTGCCGAAGTACTTGACGCCGCCGTCGATCAGGGCGTTGAAGTTCTCGGCGAGCGCGCCCATCGTCGTGAGAGCCAGGACTCCGATCACGATGCCGGAGATGGTCAGGAAGCTGCGCAGCTTGTGGCGCGTGATGTTGCGAAGGATTTCCATGAAGTGATGAGGATACAGGCGTTCCGCTGACCGCTGGGTTAAAAGCCGTGCTCGCCGGTATGGAGGCCCCGGGCGTTGATGTCCACCTCGACCCAAAACGCCTCCTTGCTCACAACAGCCGAGAGCCTGACGCCGTTGGCGGCCTTCTCGTAGACGGCGAAGTCTTCAGACGGCAGCGAGCCGACCTCCGTCCAACCGTTCTGGGTCATGTTCGCGCGGGTCGCGTCGTACATCGCCTTGACCTCGGGGCCGACGTGGCTCACCGAGAGGTTCGCGTCCGAGCACAGCCAGCTGTTGTCGGGGCCGTCGTTCTCCCACGTGAAGAGCTGCCCGTGCGGCGCGAAGCCCACGATGGGGTCGTTCTTCATGAGGTAGAACTGCGCGTTGCCGGGGTCGCATTTGTTGCTCCACGCGGTGGCGAAAAGATGC
>VBJE01000105.1 GCA_005879675.1 Chloroflexota bacterium | reverse complement strand
CGCCTTGAGGGGATGCGGTGTTCAGCCTTTTGCTGCGGGGCTTTGCCCTGGGTTTCGCCGTCGCCGCGTCGCCGGGGCCGATCTTCTTCCTCTGCGTTAGGCGGACCCTCACCCAGGGCCGGCTCACCGGCCTCGCCTCGGGCCTTGGGGTCGCCACGGCCGACGGTTTCTACGCCGCCATCGCCACCTTCGGCGTCGCGGCCCTCACCACCGCGTTCGTCGCCGGGCGCCGCCCGCTGGCCCTGGTCGGGGGTGCGGTGCTGGTTCTTCTCGGGGCGCGCATCCTGATGGAGCGGAACCAGGCGGTCCGCGAGGGCGGCGGCCCCACCGGCCGCGGACTGGCCT
>VBJE01000181.1 GCA_005879675.1 Chloroflexota bacterium | reverse complement strand
TCGCCAAGCCCGACGACCAGCGGCGCGTTCAGGCGGGCCCCGACGAGAAGCTCTGGGTCGTCGCTCGAGAACATCGCCAGCGCGTAGGCGCCCTTGATGCGCTTCAGCGCGGCGCGCACGGCGGCGAGGAAGTCGCCCTTGTAGTTGGCCTCGATCAGGTGCGGCACGACCTCGGTGTCGGTCTCTGATGGAAACTCGTGGCCCGCGGCCTCGAGCTCCTGCTTGAGCTCGGCGAAGTTTTCGATGATCCCGTTGTGGACGACGAAGATCTTGCCGTGGCAGTCGGTGTGCGGATGGGCGTTGATGTAGGTCGGCTTGCCGTGCGTCGCCCAACGCGTGTGTCCGATGCCGAGCTTGCCCGACGGCATGTTGGATTCGAGCTTCTCGATGAGCGTGTCGACCTTCGCCTCGGACTTGGTCACGCTCGTGCGGACCGCCTCGCCGGCACGGGGGAGCTCGAGCACGGCTACGCCCGCCGAGTCATACCCGCGGTACTCGAGGCGCTTCAGGCTCTCCATGAGGATCGGCGTTGCTTCGCGGCCGCCGAGGTAGCCGATGATCCCGCACATTCTCTATACCTCTACTAGAACTCCTGGAGCGGTTATTTCAACTGGGGTGGAACGGCTGCGGAGGCGCCTAAGTTACTCCCCCGGCCCCTCTCCCCGACCCACTCCCCTTCAGGGCGAGGGAGACACGTTCGGGTTCCGCGAGATCGAGTACTTGACCGTGGCGTTGGCCACCGAGCCCGAGACGCCGTTGGGATACGGAATCGCGACCTGGAATGTCGCGTCCGAGGTGCTGTTGCTCAGGTCCACCGGCGGCAGGGTGATGCGCAGCACCCGGCCCACCGCCGCCGGGTCGCCGCTGATCACGATGGTGACCGGCACGATCGTGATCCCCGTCACCCGGTAGCCCTGGGGCGGCCCATGCGACGGCGTCGCGTCCACCAGCGGAACTGTGCTGCTCGAAGCGCCGGCGGCGGCTTCGACATGAAGGTTGACGTTGTTGACGTCGAGGGCCGCGCATGGCTGGGTGCGGCAGGCGGTCAGGTCGATGACGCCGGTGCTGTTCGTGAGGGTCACAGGCTGGTTCGGGGTGTCCAGCGTGCCCGTGTTGATTTGCGGCGACAGGCTCGCCGCCGCGACCAGGTTCGTCTCCCAGCTGACAGGCCCGTCGAAGTGGACCTTGCAGGGGTTGGGGCTCGCCGCACCGGGGCAGATGGCGGCGGTCTTGGTCACGCTCCATCCCGGGGCCGCGCGCGCGACGACCTGAACGGTCAGCTCGCGCACCTGGCGCGTGTCGACCTGGACCACGATCGGAGGTGGGTTCTGAACCTGGACCCGCGGGTCGGTCGACTTGGCGACGATGTTGAGGCGGACGGCGGCGCCAGGGAGCGCGCGCGTGGCGTCGACGCTGGCGAAGAGATTGCTCGGGTTCACGTTCTTGATCACGTCGGCGAGGCCCGAGTAGGTGATGTTGGTCTTGGTGGGAGGGTTGATGAGAATGATGTTCGGCGGCACCGTGTAGTTGAGCGGCACAGTCAGGGTTCCGGTCGTGGGCGGGTTCTGCGAGAACGCCACCGCGCCGAGCATCAGGACGCCAAGTCCGAGGGCCAGCAGCTTCAGCCGCCATTCGTTGGTGACCAGGCTCCAGCTCATCGGCGGAACCTGAACCGGCCGTTGCCGTTCTGGGCCGCGATCTTGACCGCCACCCTGCGCCGCAGGCTGTCGGGGTCGAGGTTGCGGCTGATCTTGCCCTCTTCGATCACAGAGATGTTTCCCGTCTCCTCCGAAACTACGAGCACCAGCGCGTCCGACGCCAGCGACAGTCCGAGGGCCGCGCGGTGGCGCGTCCCGAGGCGTTCACGCACACTGCCCTCTTCGGGCAGCGGCAGCAGGCACCCGGCGGCGATGATCCTGTTGCCGCGCACGATCACGGCGCCGTCGTGCAGCGGCGAGTTGGGGTAAAAGATCGACTGGAGCATCTCCGCCGAGATCTCGCCGTTGATGCGGACCCCTGTGGCGGCGTAGTCCTCCAGCCCGACGTCGCGCTCGAACGCGATCAACGCACCCGTGTGCTTGGAGCTCAAGCGCTCGGCGGCGCGGATCGCCTCCGAGATGGCCTGGTTGTACTGGCGGGTGTTGTACCTGGACAGCGGCCTCCCGATGTGACCTATGCGCCCGAGCTGGTCGAGCGCGCGGCGAAGCTCCGGCTGGAACATGACGATCACCGCGATGACGATGAAGAACGTCGCGTTGCGGAACAGCCAGGACAGGAGGATCAGGTTGAAGGTGGTGGCGACGACACCGACCACCGCCAACAGGATCAATCCGACCAGGATCTGAGTGCCCTGCGTGCCGCGAAGTAGTCGCAGCAGCTGATAGAGGACGAAGGCTACGACCGCGACGTCGACGATGACCATGATCGCCTTCTGCACGTGCAGGCGATTCTCCGCTTCGTCGTAGATGACGGAGCGCGGCGAGTCGATGACGCCGGCGGAGACTTCTTCGCCGCGATGCGCGGGAAGGCAGTGCATGAAGACGGCGTCGGGGGCCAGGTCCATCACGCGCTTGTTGACCTGATAGGGGCCGAACACCTTCTGGCGGGCGGCCCGCTCGTCTTCCTGTCCCATGGAGGCCCAGACGTCGGTGTAGATGGCGGTTGCGTCGTGCACATTGAGCTGGTTCGTCAGCGTGACGTGGTTCTTTCCCGAGTTGATGCTACGAGCACGCTCCAGGATCGAGGGTTCGGGATCGTACCCAGGCGGGGTGACGACGGTCAAGGCGAGGCCGCCGACAGACGAGGCCTCGATAAGGGAGTTGGCGATGTTGTTGCCGTCCCCGATGTAGACGAGGTGCTGGCGGGAGAGATCGCCGCGGAGCTCCTCCAGCGTCATCAGGTCGGCCAGGACCTGGCACGGATGCGAGCGGTCCGTCAGCGCGTTGATGACAGGCTTCTCGGAAAACAGCGCCAGCTGCAGGAGGTCGGCATGGAGTCGCAAACGCGCCACCACGCCGTCGACATAGCGGTCGAGCACCCGCGCGGCGTCGGCCACCGACTCCCGGAACCCGAGCTGTACGTCCTGGCTGGAGAGGGTGGTGGTGGTCCCACCGAGCCTTGCGATGCCAACCTCGAACGAGACCCGGGTCCGATGCGACGGCCGCTGGAACAGCATGGCGACGTGCTTGCCCTGGAGCGGCCGCTCGGTCCAGCGGCCGGCCTTGATCTGGTGGGCCAGGTCGAGCAGGCGCCGGAGATCGCCCGGGGCGAGGTCGGCCACGTCGATGAAGTCACGACCCCTCAACGAGATCATGGGAGCGATCATGATCGCTCCACCGACGCTATAGGCGCGGTTCTATGAGCTCCCCGGCGACGACGGGCGAGATCGCCAGGTCCCTCACCGAGTCGAACTCAGGCAGCCGGGCGCGCAGCTTCGGCTCGTCTCGCAGCCGGACGATCAGGTCGCGGCAGGCCGCCGGCTCGAGGCCGAACGCGGCCGGGCGCAGCACAAGCGCGGGCTCGTTCCGGAGCTGGATCGTCAGCCTGTCGGTGACTCGGACCTGAGGCCAGGAGTCCGGCTCGGACAGCGTGACCGCGCCGACGGCGGTCCACACCGCCCGCATCTCGTGCCGGCCTTCGATGACCAGCAGCCGGTCGCGGAAAAAGCACAGGCGGGCGGGCGGCCAGCTGAGAAGCTGCATCGCGGCTCGTGCGGCCAGGACGGCGCCCCCGATCGCGCCCAGCGCCAGGGCAACGCCCGCCACCGCCCCCTCGGGCAGGTTGAAGGCGCCGACGGAGAGCACGCCGAAGACGGCCGTCCAGCCCAGCGCCGCCGCTCCCAGCGTCACGATCGACCTGTGCGAGCGAACGTAGATCAGGCTCTCCCCACCACCATCGATTAGTGTATTCCGCGTGGTGGACGTGCTCGCGGAGCGGGCTGCCATCGACGCCGCCGTGTCCGGCAAGACGATCTGCACGCTGTTCGCCGATGCCGTCGCCAAGTGGGGCGACCAGCCGGCGCTGCGCTGGAAGAACAACGGCGACTGGGAGACGCTGACGTGGCGCGGCTACCGCGACCAGGTCGCCGCGGTCACGCTCGCGCTGCGGTCACTGGGGTTTGGTGCGGGCCAGTTCGGCCTGATCATGGCGCGGAACGTGCCGGAGCACGTGATCGCCGATCTCGGCATCGTCCACGCAGGCGGAGCGGCGATCAGCGTCTACAACACCCTCGCGCCCGAGCAGCTCGAGTATGTGGCCAACCATTCACAGGCGACGGTCGCATTCGTCGAGGACGAGGGGTTCCTGCGGAAGTTCCTCGCCATCCAGTCGTCGACGCCCAATCTCCGGCACCTGGTGCTGGTGCGCGGCGAGGCCCCGGAGGGCGTGATGACGTGGGCCGACCTGCTCGTTCAGGGCCGCGAGCTCGCCGCGGCCGACCCCAAGAGCTTCGAGCAGTCGTGGCGCGCAGTCGGTCCAGAGGACACCGTGTCGCTGATCTACACGTCGGGCACCACGGGTCCGCCGAAGGGCGTCGTCTACTCGCACAACAACATCCTCTGGACGCTCGAGTCGGTTCAGCGTTTCTGGGAGATCGAGCCCGAGACCCTGGTCAGCTACCTGCCGCTGGCGCATGTCGCCGAGCGCTTCACCTCGCAGTTCCTCGAGGCCCGGCCGACAATGTTCGTCGGCGTGCCGCGCGTCTGGGAGAAGCTGATGGCCGGCCTGCGGGCGGGGATCGCCGCCGAACCTGACGAGGCCAAGCGGCAGATGGTCCAGGGCGCGCTTTCCGCCTCGATCGCCGCCTACCGGCTCCGCCGCGAGGATAAGCCGGTGCCGGCCGAGGTGGCCGCGGCGGTCGAGCGAGCAGCGCCGCTTTTCACGTTGCTCCGCTCCAAGGTCGGCCTCGACCGCTGCACGACAGCCATCACCTCGACCGCGCCGTGCCGTCCCGAGGTGCACGAGTTCTGGGCCGGGCTGGGCATGCCCCTGTACGAGGTCTGGGGCATGAGCGAGCTGACTGGGCCCGCCACCGTCGTGCCGATGGACGACCACCAGGCGCCGTCGATCGGCAAGCCCATGCCCGGCGTCGAGGTGCGCCTGGGCGAGGACGGCGAGCTGCTCGTGCGCGGGGGGAACGTGATGGTCGGTTACTACAAGGAGCCGGGGAAGACGGCGGACATCATCGACGCCGACGGCTGGGTCCACAGCGGCGACATAGGCGAGCTTGGCTCGAACGGCCAGTTCAAGATCGTCGACCGCAAGAAGGAGCTCATCATCACCTCCGCCGGGAAGAACATCTCGCCGGCGAACCTCGAGGCGCTCGCCAAGTCGAGCCCGATCATCGGGCAGGCGGTGGCTGTGGGCGACGGCCGCAACTTCATCTCCGTGCTCGTCGTGCTCGATCCGCAGGTCGCGCCGGCGTGGGCGAAGGCGCGCGGGATCGAGGCGTCGTCGATGGCGGGGCTCGCCGAGCACCAGCTCGTGGTCGACGAGATCCGCCGCGCCCTCACCGAGGCCAACGCGCATCTATCCCGGGTGGAGCAGTTCAAGCGCTTCACCATCCTGCCGACCGAGTGGTCGCCGGAGTCGGAGGAGCTGACGCCGACGATGAAGCTCAAGCGCCGCGTGATCCACAGCAAGTACCAGCCCCAGATCGAGGCGATGTACGCCACCCCGCCGGGTGGCCACGCCGTCGACCCGGAACGCGAGACGGGCTAGGGCTTAGCGCCGCTCCCTCGCCTTCGGTGACGCCGGTTTGTGGCTCATCACGGCCTCGGTGAACAGGCGGGTCGCGATCCTGGTCTTCGGCTCGCCGGTGCGAGCGGCGATCTTGCTGAGCTGGTCGATGACTCGGGGTTCGACGTTGAGGCGGTAGAGCTGCTTGACGACGGTTTTCTCTGTCATGCACCGAGTGTGGCCGCGGCTCGGAGCTGTTACCACCCTGCCTGTTAAGGACCCGGATCGAGAATGTGGGTCGTTACTCCACTGATTGTCACAACTGCAACCACCTGTCCCTTTTACGGGCGCGGAGAGAGCAACAAGTGCAACCAGAACCGCCCGACACGCCCTCTAGACGAGCTTGGCGCCGAGTCGGTCGATGTGCGACGGCTCCATGCCCGCGGCTTCGAGGTAGCCGGCCACCCCTCCCCACTTCCGGTCGATGTGGCCGAGCACCCCGAGGATTCGCTCCGGCGGGCAGCGCAGCTCGTCGCGGTACGCGTCCTGCGTCTCGGGCGCAGCCTCGCCGACCCAGACCTCGTACTGCTGCGCGAGCTGCACGTCCGTCTCTCCGTAGTCGGCAGCGATGTGCTCGGACGGCACCTCCGCGAGCGACAGGAGCATGGCCGCGACCAGGCCGGTGCGGTCCTTGCCCGCGAAGCAGTGGAACAGGATGGCGCCCTCGGCTTCGGCGATCGCCTCGAACACCTCCCGGAACGCGTGCGGCCGTTCGTTGACGATGAACAGGTAGCGCTCGAACATGCTCTGCGTGTCGCCGATGTTGGTCATGTTCCGGTCGTCGATGAGAGCGCGATGGACATATCGCGCCACGGCGCCCGCGGCGAAGGGGCTGGGGCTGTGGACGGTTTCCGACTCGCTGCGCAGGTCCAGCACCGTGGCCACCCCGTAGGCGCTCATCGCATCGCGCCCCAGCGCGTTCAGATGACCGAGATTGTCGGACCTGATCGCGACCCCAGACCGCGTCACTCCGCCCGGCCTGGGAAGGCCGCCGAGGTCGCGGGCGTTCTTGCAGTCTGGCCAGTCAAGGCTGCGCACAACCCCATCCCCCGGCTTCGGGTACTTCCCCGCAAGCGGGGAAGACTGCCCTATCTCTTTGTGTATTGGGGGGCCTTCCGTGCCCTCTTCAGTCCGTACTTCTTGCGCTCCTTCATGCGCGCGTCCCGCGTCAGAAGTCCCGCCTTCTTCAGCGGTGGGCGGAAGTCCGGGTCGTAGCGGCAGAGGGCGCGGGCGATGCCGTGCGCGATCGCGCCGGCCTGGCCGCTGGTGCCGCCGCCGACGACCTTGACCGTGATATCGAACTTCCGCTGCGTGTTGGTCACGCGGAGCGGTGCGAGCGCCGCCATCTCGAGGACGCGACGGCCGAGATAAGCGAGAGGGTCCTTGTCGTTGACCGTCACGCGGCCTTCGCCAGGCGTGATGCGCACGCGCGCGATCGCGTTCTTGCGGCGGCCGGTGCCTCGGTTCAGCGTGTCAGCCAATCTTCAAGTTTCCTTTTGCGTCGAAGGACAGGGCCTTCGGTTTCTGAGCGATGTGCCCGTGGTCCGCGCCGGCGTAGACGCGGAGGCGCTTCAGCATATCCGCGCCGAGGGTGTTGCGCTGGAGCATTCCCTTCACGGCCGCGGTCACCGGGAACGTGGGGTCGAGCTCCTGCGCCTTGGCCAGGGTCCGCTTGCGCAGGCCGCCGGGGTAGCCGGTGTACCGCGTGTACTCCTTGTCCTGGAGCTTGCTGCCCGTGACCTTCACCTTGGCGGCGTTGATCACGACCACGTGGTCGCCGCTGTTCAGGTGCGGCGTGTAGGTCGGCTTGTGCTTGCCGCGCAGGACCGCGGCCACGCCTGACGCCAGGCGACCCAAAACCTGGTCTGTCGCGTCCACGACATACCAGTCACTCTTCAAATCCGCCGCTTTCGCGGTCCACGTCTTCTGCTTGCTCAAATGAGTTCCTTAGTAAATCACTTCCATCAAAGTCAGCCCTCCGGCGGGCGCGGTGCGCGGCGCCTGGCGGCGGTCCCGCGCCTGGAGGACCTTCCCCACCCACTCCGGCGGCCGCTCCTGGCGGCCGACCTCGGCGAGGGCGCCGGCGATGCTGCGCACCAGGCCCCTGAGGAATCCCTCCGCGACCAGCTCCAGCTCGACGAACTCACCGCGCCGGACGACTCGGGCGGAGCGCATCTCGCGCACCCGGTCACGAACCGGCTCGGAGGCCGAGCAGTAGCTGCTCCAGTCGTGCCTGCCCACGAGGGCGCGCGCCGCGGTCGACATCGCGTCGACGTCCAGCGGACCGCGGACATGCCAGCAGCGTCCCCTTCCCAGGGCCGGTTTTGCCGTCCGGTCGAGGTAGCGGTAGCGATACCGCCGCCAGCGCGCCGAATACCGGGCGTGGAAGGTGTCGGTCACCTCCTCGGCGGACAGCACCGCCACGTCTTCCGGCAGCCTGGCATTCAGCGCGGCCATCAGGCGCCGTGGCGCGATGCGCGAATCGGTGTGAAAGCTGACGACCTGGCCTTCGGCATGCGCACCCGCGTCAGTCCGTCCGGCGGCGTAGACCGTGGTCTCCGTGCCTGTGATCTCACGCAGGGCCCGCTTCAGCTCTGATTCCACCGTCCTTCCCTTCACCTGCTGCTGCCAGCCGGCGAAGTTCGCCCCGTCGTACTCCAGCACGACCTTCATATTCAATTTTTAAGAGACAGTCTCAGTCGACCAGTTCGATGATCACCATCGGCGCCGCGTCGCCCAGGCGCGGACCCTTGTGGATGATCCGGGTGTAGCCGCCGGGCCGCTCGGACAGCCGGGGCATGAGGTTGGAGAACAGCCTCTCCACGACCTCGGGCTTCGAGATCTCCGCGCTAACCCGGCGCCGGGCGTTGACGTCGCCGTCCTTCGCGGTCGTGATCAGCCTCTCCACCCAGCGTCGCAGCTCTTTGGCGCGCGCCTCGGTGGTCGTGATCCGGCCGCTCGGACTCTCGAGCAGGGACGTGCACAGGTTCCGCATCAGCGCCTTGCGGGCGTCGGTGTCGCGGTTGAAGCGGCGGCCGCTCTTCTGATGACGCAATGGGGCCCTCTAACCGCGCAGGACGGTGCCCATCTCTTCGGGCTTGATGAATCCCTTCTCGACGAGCTTCTCTTTGATCTCGTCCAGCGACTTGCGTCCGAAGTTGCGCAGCGCAAGCAGCTCCTCCTCTCGCTTCTGGAGAAGCTGGCCCACCGTCTGGATCTCGTTTGCCTTGTCCATCAGCCGGTTCTGGCCGGTCTTCTCGCCGCGCATCTCCTGCTCGTGCTTCTCGATCGAGTCCCGGAAGCGGACGAACAGGTTCAAGTGCTGCGTGAAGAGCTCGGCGGAGTGGCTGACAGCCTCCTCGGGAGACATCGTGCCATCAGTCCAGACCTCGATGATCAGGCGGTCATAGTCGGTGGACTGGCCGACGCGGGTTTTCTCGACGACGAAGTTCGCTTTCTCGACCGGAGAGAAGATCGAATCGATGGGAACCACGCCGATCGGCTGGCCCTCGCGCTTGTTGCGCTCGGCGGGCACGTAGCCCTTGCCGCGCTCGACGTTGAGCTCCATCCGCAGGTGGCCCTTGGCGGCCAGCGTGCAGATGTAGAGGTCCGGGTTCACGATCTCGACGTCGGAGGTGGCCTGGATGTGCGACGCGCGCACCTCGGCGGGCCCCTTGACGTCGAGCGTCAGCGTGACCGGGTCTTCGGTGAAGCTCTTCAGGCGCAGCTTCTTGAGGTTGAGGATCACCTCGGTCACGTCTTCCTTGACGTGCGGGATCGCGGTGAACTCGTGGGCGACGCCGTCGATCTGGATCGAGGTCACGGCCGCGCCCCAGAGCGAGGAGAGCAGCACGCGGCGCAGGGTGTTGCCCAGCGTTGTCCCAAACCCGGGGTCGAGCGGTTCGATGTCGAACTTGCCAAAGTTCGCGCTCGTCTCGAGCTTGCGGACCTGGGGGGTCACGGTCATCTGTGTGTCAATCGCCAACTTGAATCAACTACCTCCGATTACCTTGAATAGAACTCGACGATCAGCTGTTCCTCGACGCCGGGCTCCATCTCGTGGCGCTCCGGTCGGGCGAGGATCTTGCCGGACTTTGCGTCCGTGTTGAAGGAAAGCCATGCGGGCACCGGGCGCACCTTGGACGCCTCCAGCACCACGTCGAAGACGCCGTCCGAGCCTTTCACCTTGAGCTCGTCGCCCGGCTTGAGCTGGTAGGACGGCACGTTCACGAGCTTGCCGTTGACCTCGAAGTGGCGGTGCGTGACCAGCTGTCGTGCCTGCTTGCGCGAGCTGCCCAGGCCGAGCCGGTAGACGACGTTGTCCAGCCGCAGCTCGAGGTGCCGGAGCAGGTTGATACCGGTGACGCCCGGCTCGTTCGAGGCCTGGTCGAAGTAGTTGCGAAACTGCTTCTCGAGCAAGCCGTAGATGCGGCGCGCCTTCTGCTTCGCGCGCAGCTGCAGCCCGTAGTCCGACGTCTTGCGCTTGCGCGCCTGCCCGTGCATGCCGGGCGCGAACGCGCGGCGCTCGATGGCGCACTTCGGCGTGTAGCATCGCTCGCCCTTGAGGTAAAGCTTGGCGCCCTCGCGGCGGCAGAAGCGACAGACCGGGCCGCTGTAGTTGGCCACGGCTAGACGCGCCTCCGCTTGGGAGGCCGGCAGCCGTTATGGGGGATCGGAGTCACGTCGGTGATCGCGCTGACCTCCAGGCCGGTGGCCTGCAGGGATCGGATCGCCGCCTCGCGGCCGGCGCCCGGGCCGCGAACGAAAACCTCGATTGAGCGCATGCCGTGGTCGAGAGCCTTCTTGGCGGTCGCCTCGGCGGTGGTCTGGGCGGCAAACGGCGTCGACTTGCGGCTGCCCTTGAAGCCCTGCGCGCCGGCCGAGCCCCAGGCGATGACGTTGCCCTCGATGTCGCTGATCGAGATGATCGTGTTGTTGAACGTGCTCTGGATGTGAGCCTGCCCGTTGACGACGTTCTTGCGCTCGCGGCGCCGGGTCCGGACGACCTTCTTCTTGGTCACTTGCCCGCCTTGACCTTCTTCTTGCCCGCGACCGCGCGCTTCGGCCCGCGCCGGCTGCGCGCGTTGGTGCGGGTTCGCTGGCCGCGGACCGGGAGGCCGCGGCGGTGCCGCTGGCCCCGGTAAGAGCCGATCTCGGTCAGGCGCTTGATGTTCATCGCCACCTCGCGGCGCAGATCGCCTTCGATGACGATGTCCTTGCCCGTCGCGAGCCTGTCGACCGCCTGGCGGAGGCGCGCGACCTCCTCTTCAGGCAGGTCCTTCGTCCGCTTGTTGCCGTCGATGTTGGCCAGCTTCAGGATCTTCTTGGCGGTCGTGTCTCCGATGCCGTGGATGTAGGTCAGCGCCACGACGACGCGCTTGGACGGGGGTATGTCGACGCCGGCGATTCTCGCCATCTAGTCTCCTAACCCTGGCGCTGCTTGTGTTTCGGCGTCTTCGAGCAGATCACGCGGACCACCCCGTTGCGCTTGATCACCCTGCAGCTGGGACACATCTTCTTGACGGACGGACGTACTTTCATCTCCAAATCTCTCGAATTCGCCCTCGCGACCGGTCGCTTGACGCCAGCTCGACGCCCACCTTGTCTCCGGCGAGGAGCCGGGTGAAGTGGGTGCCGGCCCGATCGGCGACGTGGGCGAGGACCTTCGCCCCATTCTCGAGCTCAACCCTGTACACGCCGTTGGGAAGAGGCTCCACCACGACCCCCTTCACGAGTGAGGGGCGCTGGGGCACGAACGGCGATTGTACCAAAGAGCCGGAATCTGCCAGCTTACGCCCCTCTCCCCGACCCTTTCCCCGAAGTGGGGAGGGGGTCAAATGCCCCCTTGGTGAGCACGACAGGCCCCTTTTCTGTGATAGCGACGGTGTGCTCAAAGTAGGCGGACAGCGCTCCGTCGGCGGTGCAGATCGTCCAGCCGTCGGGCTTCATGTAGACCTCGTGGGTGCCGGCGTTGACCATGGGCTCGATCGCCAGCGTCATGCCGGGCTTGAGCCGCGGCGGGGTGCCGGGGATGGCGAAGTTGGGGACCTGGGGGTCCTCGTGCATCTGGCGGCCGATCCCGTGGCCGACGAACTGGCGGATGACTGAGAAGCCATTGCTCTCCACGTGCTTTTGGATCGCAGAAGAGATGTCGCCGAGAAACCCGCCCGGGCGGGCCTTGTCGATGCCCACGTAGAGGGCCTCCTCTGTGACCTTGAGCAGGCGCGCCGCCTCGGGCGTGATTTTGCCCGCCCCGACGGTGATCCCGACATCGGCCCAGAAGCCCTCCAGCACCAGGCCGAGGTCGAGGCTGACCAGGTCGCCGTCGGCGATCTTGCGGTTGCCGGGGATCCCGTGGACCGCCTCGTCGTTGATCGAGACGCAGATCGACTTCGGGAAACCGTGGTAGCCGAGGAACCCGGGGGTGGCGCCCCCGTCGCGAATCAGCTTGTCGGCGATGCGATCGAGCTCCACCGTCTTGACCCCGGGCTGGCAGGCGTCCTTGAGCGGAGGCAGCACGGACGCGAGGAGGGCCCCGGCACGCGCCATCAGGTCTATCTCATGGGCGGTCTTGAGGTTGATCATGCGGTCTTCTGCGTCTTGGACATGCGCCCGTTCACGGCGGCGAGGACGTGGCGGCTTATCTCCTCGATTGTCCCCCGGCCGTCGATCTCGGAAACGAGCCCTCCTCCCCGGTAGTGGTCCAGGATCGGCACCGTCTTCTCGAGGTAGATCTCGATCCGCGGCCGCACCGCCTGCGCCCGGTCGTCCTCGCGCTGGATCAGGGCGCTCCCATCCGCCTCGCAGCGCGCGGTCCCGGGAGGGTACGTGCGCTGGCAGGTGGGGCAAACCAGGCGCCCGGACAGACGGTGCAGCAGATCGTCGACCGGCACCTTCAGATAGATGACCCGGTCGAACCGCTTGCCCAGCGCCGCCATGAGGTCGTCGAGGGCCGCCGCCTGCGGCACGGTGCGCGGAAATCCGTCCATGATGAAGCCCGGCACGCAGTCAGGCTGGATGACGCGGTTGCGGACGATCCCGATCATGATGTCGTCGGAGACGTACTTGCCCGCGGCCAGGATGGGCTGCGCCTGGCGGCCCAGGTCGGTCTGGGCCGCGATCTCGGCGCGGAGCATGTCGCCGGTGGCGATGTGCGGGATGCCGAAATGCGAGCGCGGCATGTTGGCCTGGGTCCCCTTGCCTGAGCCAGGGGCGCCGTACAGAAGAAGATTCATGCTTAAGCCCCTCTCCCTTGGCCCTCTCCCCGATGGGGAGAGGAGGCAGGAAGAGACCTCATTTGATAAAGCCGCGGTACTGGCGCATCACCAGCTGTGTCTGCAGCTGTTTCATCGTGTCGAGAGCCACCCCGACGACGATCAGGATCGCCGTGCCACCCAGGTACATCTGCTGCTGATTGATGCCTGAGATCTTCGACGTCGCTATCGGCAGGATGACCGTGATGAAACCAAGGAAGATCGCGCCCACGAACGTGACACGGTTCATCACCGCCTGCAAATAGTCCGCGGTCGGACGTCCCGGGCGGATTCCCGGGATGAAGCTTGAATAACGTTTAAGGTTGTCGGCCACTTCGTG
This sequence comes from Chloroflexota bacterium, assembly GCA_005879675.1. GTDB lineage: Bacteria > Chloroflexota > Dormibacteria > Dormibacterales > Dormibacteraceae > 40CM-4-65-16. The sequence continues at coordinate 16,287 of VBJE01000181.1, read as the reverse complement.
CACGTCGAACGTGATCGCGGTGTAGAAGTACGTGAACCCGAACGTGAACAGGAAGTAGAGACCGTTGTAGGTGATCGCCATGGGCAAGTTGGCCGTGCTCGGCGAGAAGTTGCCTCGCACCCACGCCGCGGCCTTGTAGTACCAGGTGTCAGGCGGGGCGCCAGTGAAGTAGTTGGCGATGATCGTCGGCAGGAACATCACGGAGATCGCGAAGATGATCGGGATCACGCCTGCGTGGTTGACGCGGAGGGGCAGGAAGCTCGCCCTCCGCCCCACCTCGCGGCCGCCGGCCACGCGCTGTGCGGATTGGATGGGGATCTTCCGCACGGCTTGCTGCACCTCGATGATCACCGCGGTCATGAACAGCGCGATCAGGCCGAAGATGATGAAGGGCACGTAGTCGGCCAGACCACCGCCAGTGGTGTGGGCGCCGAATACCGCCGCCACGCCCTGCGGTCCGCGGCCGATGATGCCGGCAAAGATGATCAGCGAGACACCGTTGCCGATGCCGTACTCGGTGATCAGCTCGCCGAACCACATCAGCATGACCGTGCCCGCGCTCAGGACCAGGATGATCTGGAGGCGCTGGAACCACTCCAGGGGTCCGAGGATCGCCGGGTTCGTGTTCTGGAAGAGGACCGTGAACCCATACGCCTGGCCGGCGCCCAGCGCGACGGTGAGATAGCGGCTCCATCGCTGGATGCGGCGGCGACCCATCTCGCCCTCTTTCTGGATCTCCTTGATGCGTTCGGAGATCACCGTCATCAGCTGCATGATGATCGTGGCGTTGATGTACGGGTTCATGCCCATGGCGACGATGCTGAACCGGGACAGTCCGCCTCCCGAGAACAGGTCGAGCAGTCCGAGCAACGCCTGCTGGTTGAAGAGAAGCCCAAGGGCGGTCTTGTTCGCCTCCGGGATGGCGATGTTCGAGAAGAGGCGGAAGATGACCAGGATGCCGCCCGTGAACAGGATCTTGTTGCGGAGCTCTGGCAGCCGGATCGCGTTGATGAGCGCCTCGAGGAGGTTCATCGCTTACTCGGCCTGAGGAGGCTCGCTTTCCGGCTTCTGTTCCTCTTTCGTGTTGAGGACGGTCACCGATCCGCCGGCCTTCTCGATCGCCTCTCGCGCGCTGTTGCTGATGGCATCCGTTTCCACGGTCAGCTTGCGCTTGATCCGGCCCGCGCCCAAAATCTTGATCTTGTCGCCACCCTTCGCCAGGCCGGCCTCAACCAGCGCCTCGGCGTCGACCCGGGCGCCGTTCTCGAAGCGACTCAGCTTGGAGACGTTGACGACCGCGTAGACCTTCTTGAAGGGGTTCTTGAACCCGGGCAGCTTGGGGAGCCGCTGCGACAGCGGCATCTGCCCGCCCTCGAAGCCAAGGCGGAAGCCTTCGCTGCGGGCGTTCTGGCCCTTCTGGCCGCGCCCGGAGGTCTTGCCCCTGCCGGAGCCGGTGCCGCGGCCTATCCGCTGCCGCCGGTGGCGAGCGCCGGGTGCTGATTTCAGGTCGTGTAGCTGCATACGGTCAGTGGCCCCTCTGGTGTTTCTTGTTCGAGCGAGCGCGCCAGATCTTGTACTGGCTGCGCTTCGGACGCTCCCAGGGCTCGCCCTCGACGGCGACCAGGAAGTTCACCCGGCGCAGCATGCCGCGCACGGCCGGGTTGTCGGGGAGCTCGCGGGTCTGGTTCATGCGCCGAAAGCCGAGCGACTCGACCGTGGCCTTGATCTCGGGCCTCGCGCCGATCGCGGATTTCATCAGCGTGGCCTTGACCGTCCTGGCAGCCCCTCCGGCGGGTTGCGCCGCCACCTCGCCACCGCGCGGGGAGGAGCCTCGCGGGGTTTTATCAGGCACCCTCGGTCCCTCCGGCGACTGGCGCCGCCACCTCCGCACTGCGTGGGGAGGAAGTGCCGGCCCCGTAGGCCGCCGCCAGGCGCTTGCCCACCATCTGCTCGACATCCTTGCCGCGCAGCTCGGCCACCTGCGACGCCGTCTTCAGCGTCTGCAGGGCCGCCAGGGTCGCGCGCACCGTGTTGATCGGGTTGTTGGTGCCGTGCGACTTGGTGAGGATGTCCTTGATGCCCGCGGTCTCGATCACCGCGCGCATGGCGCCGCCCGAGATCACACCCGTACCAGGCGCGGCGGGCTTCAGCATGATGCGCGCCGCTCCCCACTTGTACTCGACCGCGTGCGGGATGGTCGTGCCGACCATCGGCACCGTGATCATGTTTCGCTTGGCGACCTCCATCCCTTTGCGGATGGCCTCGGTCACCTCGCGCGCCTTGCCTATGCCTGCGCCGACACGCCCGTTCATGTCGCCGACGACGATGAGGGCGCTGAACGAGAACTTGCGTCCGCCCTTCACGACCTTGGCGACGCGGTTGACGCGGACGACTCGGTCGGCGAGCTCGGAGCGCTCGCCCCGGTCGCCGTACCCCCGACCCATGTTTCGTGACATCAGAACTCCAAGCCGGCTTCGCGGGCTGCGTCCGCCAGCGCTTTGATCCTTCCGTGGTACAGGAAGCCGCCGCGGTCGAAAACCACGCTGCTCACACCCGCGGCCTTGGCCCTGGCGGCGATCTCCTTGCCGACCTCGGCCGCCTGGGCGACGCCGTTGCCCTTGGCTTTCATCTGCAGCGTCGAAGCCGACGCGAGCGTCCGGCTCTCGCTGTCGTCGATGAGCTGCGCGTAGAGGTGATTCAGGCTGCGGAACACGGCCAGGCGGGGGCGTTCCTTGCTGCCGGCGACATGCACGCGCACGCGCCTGTGGCGCTTCGAGCGGTTCACCTTGCGGTCCTGTCGCTTGATCATGCGGTGGCCTTGGCCCCCTTCCCCGCCTTGCCTGGTTTGCGGCGGACCTTCTCGTCGCGGTACCTCACGCCCTTGCCCTTGTACGGTTCGGGCGGCCGGAGGCCACGCAGATTGGCCGCGACCTGGCCGACGTCCTCGATCGAGATCCCGCTGACGGAGAACTTGGTCGGGTCCTGGACGTCGATCGAGATCCCCTTCGGCGGCTTGAATCGGATGGGGTGCGAGTAGCCGAGGCTCAGCACCAGCTCTTCGCCCTGCTTGGCGACGCGGTAGCCGACGCCGACCAGCTCGAGGTTCTTGGAGAACCCTTTGTCCACGCCCTCGACCATGTTCGCCACCAGGCTGCGGACGAGGCCGTGCAGGGCGCGATGGCGGAAGTCGTCGGACGGGCGCTCGAAGACCAGCTCCCCGTCCGCCTGCTTGACCGCGATCTCGGCCGGCAGGGTGCGTTCGAGCCGGCCCTTGGGCCCCTCGACGGCGACCTTACCCGGCTCCAGGGTGACCTTCACGTTGTTCGGCACCTGGACCGGCAGCTTTCCGATTCGCGACAACTCTCTTTCCTCTTTAGTGCCTGATCACCAGACGTACGCGAGGACTTCGCCACCGAGGCCCTGGCGCAGCGCCTGCCTGCCGCTCATCACGCCCTCGGCCGTGCTGAGGACGGCGATGCCGAGACCGCCGAGGACCCTCGGGATCTCGGTCTTGCGCGCGTAAACGCGCAGCCCGGGGCGGCTGATCCTCTTCACGCCCGAGATCACGCGGGTGCGATCGGGGCGAGACTTGAAGATGATACGCATCGTCTGGGTCGACCCGTCGGCGTCGACCTCGTAGCCGGCGATGTAGCCCTCGTCCTTCAGCACGCGGGCGATCTCGAGCTTCAGCCGGGAGGCGGGCACCTTCACCTCGGGATGGCGCGCCGCGTTGGAGTTGCGGATGCGCGTGAGCATGTCGGCGATGGGATCGCTCACGATCCCGGAGGGCGCCTTCTTCGGAGTCTTCGTCTGCGGCTTACCGCTTGTCGTCTTGGCGACTGCTGTTGCCATCACGTCACCAGCTCGACTTCGTCACACCGGGGATCCGTCCCTCGGCGGCGTTGGTTCTGAAGCAGATGCGGCACATCCCGAATTTGCGCAGGTACGCGCGCGGACGCCCGCAGAGGCGGCAGCGATTGTGGAATCGCACCTTGAACTTGGGCGAAGCGGCGTCTCGCTTCCAGCGCTCGATCGAAGCTTTCTTGGCCAAACTCTCTCCTACCTCTTTCTAAACGGCATCCCCAGCCGCGTCAGGAGGCTGCGCGCCTCATCGTCGGAGCGGGCGGTGGTCACGATGCTGACCTCCAGCCCGCGAAGCTTGTCGATCTTGTCGTAGTCGATCTCCGGAAACACGACCTGCTCGCGCAGGCCGAGCGAGTAATTGCCGCGGCCGTCGAATCCGTCCGGGTTGACACCGCGAAAGTCGCGGATGCGCGGCAGCGCCACGTTCAGCAGCTTGTCCAGGAAGTACCACATGCGCCTGCCGCGCAGCGTCGTCTTGATGCCGACGGTCTGACCGGCGCGCAGCTTGAACGCGGCGACCGATTTCTTCGCCTTGACGAGCTGCGGCTTCTGGCCGGTGATCGTCTGCACGTCGCCGACAGCCGCGTCGAGGGCCTTGTCGTTGTCCTTGGCCTCGCCGATGCCGATGTTGACGACGACCTTGTCCACCCGCGGCACCTGCATCACGTTGGCGTAGTCGAACTCCTTGGCGAGCTGCGGGCTGATCGTGTCCCGGTACATCGTGAGCAGGCGCGGCGGCGCCTCCGACCTGGTGCCGGGCGCCTTCGGAGCCTGTTCCTTCTTCGGCTGCTGCTTGGCCTTCGCCACTTCTTAGTTGACTCCTACCTTTCCCGGCCCGAAATCGCGGTGTCGGGGTGCGGATTTCGGGCCGAAGTGACCATGGCGCCAGGAGGCCTGGGTTTCCCAGGCCGACTCGCCGACGCAAAGAGATGCAACCGGTCGCTCGAGTTGGCCCGCGGTCAGGAGTAGGACAGGCGCCATCGTCACGCTACTGGGCCTCCGTCTTGCGCACGCGCTCGTAGGGCTCGCCGCAGTGGCGGCAGACCAGCGCGCGCGCGCCGGATTCCAGCACCGTGTGCTTGGTCCGCGTCGGCCGCCCGCAGTGGGGGCAGACGAGCATGACGTTGGAGTAGTCCAGCGGCGCCTCGAAGTCGACGATCCCGCCCTGCGCGACCTGGACTCCACCCCGCCTCTGACCGGCCTTCGTGTGCCGCTTCAGGACGTTGACCCCCTTGACCACGATCTTGTGCTGGTTCGGGATGGTGCGCAGGACCTCGCCCTGCTTGCCCTTGTCCTTGCCCGCGATGACGATGACCGGATCGCCGGGCGCGAGCTCCAGCCAGCGGCGCGTGGGTTGCGTCTTGTTTTTTAGCACTGGGTTACAGGACCTCCGGAGCGAGCGAGATGATCTTCATGAAGTTGCGCTCGCGCAGCTCGCGCGCGACTGGCCCGAAGATACGGGTGCCGCGCGGGTTGTTGGCCGTGGCGAGCAGGACGGCGGCGTTCTCATCGAAGCGGATCAAAGAGCCGTCCGGTCGCTTGTACTCCTTGTTGACCCGGACGACCACGGCCTTCACCACCTCGCCCTTCTTGACCTGGCCGCCCGGCTGCGCGGACTTGACCGTGGCGGTGATGACGTCCCCCACGTAGGCGTACTTGCGGTAGTGGCCGCCGGCCACGCGGATGACCAGGAGCTCCTTCGCCCCCGAGTTGTCCGCGACCTTGAGCCGGGTTTCCTGCTGGACCATGCGATTACTTGGCCTTCTCCACGATCTCGAGCACGCGCCAGCGCTTCTCCTTGGAGAGAGGCCGCGTCTCGGTGATGCGGACGAGATCGCCCACGCCGCACTCGTTCTTCTCGTCGTGGACCTTGAACCGGGCGCGCTGCTGCACTGTCTTGCGGTACAGCCGGTGCGCCTTGGACGAGCCCACCTGGACGATGACCGTCTTGTCCATCTTGTCGGCGATCACCGTGCCGAGACGGACCTTGCGCCGGCCGCGGGCTGGGGTGGTCGGAGTCGCCGTGGCTGTGTCGCTCACTCGGCCACCTCCTTCTTGCGCCCACGCGCGCGCTTTGGCTTCGGTGCCTCTTCGACGACGGCCTCGTCTTCAGAATCAGCGTCTGGTTGAACAGCCCCTCCGGTCGCAACGGCGACCACCTCCCCACTCTGTGGGGAGGACATCTCTTCAGGAGTGGTTGGGCCGAAGCCGAAGTCGCGCTCGCGGAGCACCGTCATGATGCGGGCGATGTCGTGCCGGACCTTGGAGATCTGGGTCGAGTTCTCCAGCTGGCCCACCGCGTGCTTGAACCGGAGCTCGTACAGCTCGCGGCGCGCGGTGCGAAGCCGCATGCCCAGCTCGTCCGCCTCGAGAACACGAAGCTCGTCGACCTTCATCTCGAGCCTCCCGTGTCGGCCGCGCTGACGAAACGCGTCTTCATCGGCAGCTTGGCCGCGGCGAGCTTCATCGCCTCCTTGGCGACCTGCGGCGTCACGCCGCCCATCTCGAAGAGCACGCGGCCGGGCTTGACCACCGCGACCCATCCTTCCGGGTTGCCCTTGCCGGAGCCCATGCGGGTCTCCGCCGGCTTCTTGGTGATCGACTTGTCCGGGAAGACGCGGATCCAGATCTGACCGCCGCGCTTGACGTGGCGTGTCATCGCCCGCCGGGCGGCCTCGATCTGGCGGTTGGACATCCAGGCGGCCTCCATGGCCTGCAGGCCGAAGTCGCCGAATGCCACGGTGGCACCTTGCGTGGCGATGCCGGTGCGGCGGCCGCGGTGCATCTTCCGGTACTTGACTCGCTTGGGGATCAACATCAGCTGTCCGCCTTCTTGGTGTTGCGGGTGCCGCCGGCCTTCTTGACCTCGTCGGGGGTGGACTTCGTGCGTACGGCGGTCTTCTTGACCTCGGTCTTGGCCTCCGCCTTCGGCTTGGGCGCCGCCTTGGGCCTTGCCGGTGCGGCCTTCTTTTCTTCGACCTTCGCGGTCGCCGTCCGGGTCCGGCGCGGGGTGACGGCCGTCACCGCCTCGGGAGTCGCGACCTCGACCTGGGCGGCCTGCGGCTCGGGGATGGCTTCGATGATCTCGGCCTGGGGCGGGAGGGGCTCGGCGACCGGAAGCGGCTCCTCCACCACCGGGGCCACGCGGCGCTGCGCGGGCGAGATCTGGTCTTTGTAGATCCAGACCTTGATGCCGATCGCGCCGAAGGTCGTCTTCGCGGTCGCGCGACCGAAATTGATGTCCGCGCGCAGCGTGTGAAGCGGCACACGGCCCTCGCGGTCCTGCTCCCGGCGCGCCATCTCCGCGCCGCGGAGGCGGCCGCCGGCGTAGAGGCGGATGCCCTTGGCGCCGGCGCGCATCGTGCGCAGGATCGACTGCTTCATCGCCCGCTTGTAGGAGATGCGGCGCTCGATCTGGGAGGCGATGTTCTCGGCCACCAGTTGCGCGTCCAGCTCGGGCTGCTTGATCTCCTGGATGGAGATGCGCACCCGATTGCCAAAGCGCTTCTCCAGCTCCTCGCGGAGCTGGTCGACGCTGGATCCGCCCTTGCCGATCACGATCCCGGGCTTGGCCGTGTGGATGGTGACCGTCAGCTGCGCGTTGGACGAGCGCTCGGTCTCGATCTTGGCGATGCCCGCGTTGCGCAGGCGCGAGAGGATGATCCTTCGCATCTCGAGGTCCTCGTGCAGCATGTTGGTGTAGTCCTTGGGGTTGGCGAACCAGTTCGCCTCCCACGGTCGAAACACGCCGAGCCGAAATGCGTTGGGATGAACCTTATGACCCACTAAGCGAGCTCCTGATCTCTTTGATTTATGCGCCCTGCGCGCGCCCGGCGTGGACGGAAGACACCGAGCCGGAATGCGTTCGGATGGACTTTGTGACCCAATTACCTTCTAGCTCCACTTCTTGGCGCTGCGGCCTGCGCGCGCGCCGGCGCCTGCGGCTGATCCTCGACCACTGCCGTGATGTGGCAGGTGCGGTGGAAGTATTCGTGCGCCATGCTGCGGCTCACGGGGCGCCGACGACGGAACGTCGGACCTTCGTCGATGAGCAGCTGCTTGAGCACGAGGTCGTCGCGGTTGAGGTTGAAGTTGTGCTCCGCGTTCGCGGCCGCGGACTTGATCGCCTTGGCGACGTCGCGCGCCGCGTGCTTGGGAGAGAACTCCAGGTAGGCGAGGGCTTCCGACACCTTCATGCCCTCCACGGAGTCGGCCACCAGCCGCGCCTTGCGGGGCGTTCGGCGGACAAACTTCTGCACCGCGGAGACTTCCATCGTTGCCACTACTTCTACTTGACCGTCGTTGTCTTTTCGGTATGAGTGCCATGGCCTCGGAAGTGCCGCGTCGGCGCGAACTCGCCGAGACGGTGGCCGACCATGTTCTCGCTGATGAAAACGGGCACGTGCTTGCGTCCGTCGTGGACCGCGATCGTGTGCCCGACCATGTCGGGGTAGATCACAGACGCGCGCGCCCAGGTGCGGATCACCTTCTTGTCGCGCGTCTGGTTCATCTTCTCGATCTTGTCGCGGAGCGAAGGGCTGATGAACGGACCCTTCTTGGTGGAGCGTGACACTTACTTCTTTCGTCCTTTCTTTTCGCGGCGCCGGATGATGAGCTTGCTCGAGGCCTTGTTGCGCTTGCGCGTGCGGTAGCCGAGGGCGGGCTTGCCCCACGGCGTCTTGGGGTTGCCTCCGGTTCCCGTCTTGCCCTCGCCACCCCCGTGCGGATGGTCGCGGGGGTTCATCGTCGAACCACGCACCTCGGGGCGCTGGCCGAGCCATCGGCTGCGGCCGGCCTTGCCGCCCGACTCGTTCTCGTGCTCGATGTTACCGACCTGTCCGATCGTGGCCTGGCACCGGATGTGCACCCGGCGCAGCTCGCCGCTCGGCATGCGGATGACGGCGTAGTCGCCCTCCTTGGCGAGCAGCTGCGCGCTCGCGCCGGCGGACCGGACGAGCTGGCCGCCGCGACCAAGGGTGAGCTCGATGTTGTGCACGGTGGACCCCACCGGGATGTTCTGGAGGGGGATGGCGTTGCCGATGCGCACGGCAGCGTCCGGCCCGTTCTCGATCGGGTCGCCAACTTTGAGGCCGAGCGGGGCCAGGATGTAGCGCTTCTCGCCGTCCTTGTAGTGGATCAGCGCGATGCGTGCGCTCCGGTTCGGGTCGTACTCGATCGTCGCGACCTTGCCCGGGACGCCCACCTTGTCGCGCTTGAAATCGATCCGGCGGTAGAGCTTGCGGTAGCCGCCGCCCTGGTGGCGGGTGGTGATCCGCCCCTGGTTGTTGCGGCCGGCATGCGTCGGCAGCGACTCGAGCAGGGTCTTTTCGGGCGAGTCGGTCGTGATCTCGTCGAAGCCGGAGATCGTCATGAACCGCCGTCCCGGGCTGGTGGGCTTGAACTTTCTAACTGGCATCAGACTGATCCAAAGAGCCCTTCGATCTTTTGGCCCTCGCCCAGGGTGACGATCGCCTTCTTCCAGTCGGTCGTCTTGCCGACCGTGCCGGAGCCGATGCGCCGGAACGCGCGCCTCGTCTTGCCGCGCATGTGCACGGTGTTGACCTTCTTGACCTCGATGTTCTGCGACTCGTATTGCTCCTCGAGGGCCTTCTTGATCTCGGTCTTGGACGCGCGCGCGCTCACCTTGAAGGTGTACCGGCCCTGCGTGTAGAGCTGGTACGTCCGCTCCGTGATGAGCGGCCCGATCACGATCTCGCTCGCTGCTCGCGTCGTCATTCCGCGGCAGCCTTGACGCGGGGGCTGAAGTTCTCCTCCAGCAGCTCGATCGCGTCCTTGGAGAGGAGCAGGTACCTGTGGCTGAACAGGTCGCGGAGGTTCAGGTTGCGCGCCAGCACGATCTTGGCGTGGGCAAGGTTCTCGAACGATCGGCTGACCGTGTAGTTCGGCGCCGGCAGCACGACGAGCGTCGTGTTGTCGAAGCCGATCGCGTCCAACAGCTCTGAGGCCTGGCTGGTCTTGGGCTCGTCGAAGACGAAGCTCTCGATGACTCGGACCTGGCCGTCGATCGCCTTCTGGCTCAACGCGCTGCGCAGGGCGAGACGTCGCATCTGCTTGGGCATCCGCTGCGAAAAATCGCGGGGCTTGGGGCCGAACACCTTCCCGCCACCCTTCATGCTCGGCTCTCGAATCGAGCCGTGGCGCGCCCGGCCGGTGCCCTTCTGGCGGTACGGCTTGGCGCCGCCGCCGCGGACGTCCTTGCGCGTCTTGGTGCTGGCCGTGCCCTGGCGGGCGTTCGCCAGCTGGCGTAGGTACGCCTGGTGCATGACCGGCACGTTCGGCTGCTCGGCGAAGATGGCCTCGGGCAGGTCGACCTCGCCGTTGCGCTCGCCGAGCGCGTCGAAGTAGGGGGCCTGAACAGTCATCAGACCTTCCTCGGGTTCGGCTTACCCGCCGGACCCTTCGGCTTGACCTTCTTGGTCGACTGCCGGACGAGCACGAGAGCGCCTTTAGCGCCCGGCACGCCGCCCTTGACCAGCAAAAGGTTCCTCTCGGCGTCAACGCGCACAACCGTGTACGCGCGAGCGGTGGTTCGCACGTTGCCCATCTGGCCCGACATGCGCACGCCCTTGAAGACGCGCGCGGCGTCTGTGGCCCCGATGGCGCCCGGCTGGCGGACGTTCATCGAGCCATGCGACTCGGGGCCGCGGCTGAACTTGTGCCTCTTGATCAGCCCCTGGAATCCCTTGCCCTTGCTCGTGCTCGTCACGTCGACGAGCTCGCCGGGGGCAAAGATCTCGGCTTTCAGCTCCTGTCCTTGCTCCACGCCGTCGTAGTTGCGGATCTCGACCACGTGCCGGTGGGGATCGAGGTTGGCCTTCTTGAACTCTCCGAGCTGGGGGCCGTTGAGCCTGCCCTCCTTCGCCGGCGCGAACGCGATCCGGACGGCGTTGTAGCCGTCCTTCTCCGCGGTGCGCAGGCCGAGGACCCGACAGGGTCCCGCCTCGAGCACAGTGACCGCGGTCATCGTGCCGTCGGGGTTGAAGAGCTGGGTCATGCCCAGCTTCTTGGCCAGCAGACCCTTCATCAGCTTTTGATCTCGATGCTCACGCCGGCGGGCAGGGACAGCCGCATGAGGGCGTCCACCACGCGCGGGTTGGGGTCCAGGATGTCGACGATGCGCTTGTGGGTGCGCATCTCGAACTGCTCACGCGAGTCCTTGTCGATGAAGGGGCTGCGAATCACGGTGAGCTTGGAGATCTCGGTGGGAAGCGGGATGGGGCCGGCAGTGCGCGCGTTCGTACGGCGGGCGGTGTCCACGATCTTGTCCGCCGCCTGGTCCAGCACCCGGTGGTCATAGGCCTTGAGCCGGATCCGAATCTTCTGCGCCAACTGCCTTGCCCTTCTCCTTATTTATGTATGGGTTACTTGACGACCTCGGTCACGACGCCGGCTCCTACCGTCTTGCCGCCTTCGCGAATGGCGAACCGAAGTGCCGGCTCGATGCCGATCGGCTCACCCAGGGTGATGTCCATCACGACGTTGTCGCCCGGCATCACCATCTCGACGCCCTCGGGCAGCTTGACCTCGCCCGTGACGTCGGTGGTCCGCATATAGAACTGGGGGCGGTATCCGGTGAGGAACGGCGTGTGGCGTCCACCCTCTTCCTTGGTCAGGACGTAGACCTGGGCCTTGAACTGGGTGTGCGGGGTGATGGAGCCGGGCTTGGACAGCACCTGGCCACGCACGACGTCCTCGCGCTTGACGCCGCGGAGCAGCGTTCCGACGTTGTCGCCGGCCTGGCACTCGTCCATGTCCTTGTGGAACATCTCGATTCCGGTCACCACGGTCTTCGTGGTCGGGTGGATGCCCACGATCTCGATTTCCTCGTTCTTCTTGAGCTTGCCGCGCTCGACACGACCCGTGGTCACGGTGCCGCGACCTTCGATCGTGAACACGTCCTCGATCGGCATCAGGAACGGCTTGTCGACGGGCCGCTCCGGCTCCGGGATGTAGGTGTCAACGGCATTCATCAGCTCGAGGATCTTTGGAGCCCACTCGGGGTCGCCTTCGAGGGCCTTGAGAGCGGAGATGCGAACGATCGGGATGTCATCCCCCGGGTACTCGTACTTGTTGAGCAGCTCGCGCAGGTCGAGCTCGACCAGCTCGATGAACTCCTTGTCATCGACCATGTCGCACTTGTTCAGCGCGACCACGAGAAAAGGCACGTTGACCTGGCGGGCCAGGATGATGTGCTCGCGGGTCTGCGGCATCGCACCGTCGTTCGCGGCGACGACGAGGATCGCCCCGTCCATCTGGGCGGCGCCGGTGATCATGTTCTTGATGTAGTCCTGGTGGCCAGGGCAGTCCACGTGGGCGTAGTGGCGCTTCTCGGTCTCGTACTCGACGTGCGTGATCGAGATCGTGATGCCACGAGCCTTCTCCTCGGGCGCCTTGTCGATCCTGTCAAACGGCGTGAATTCGGCCAGGCCCTTCTCGGCCAGCACCTTGGTGATGGCAGCCGTCAGCGTCGTCTTGCCATGGTCGATGTGACCGATGGTGCCGACGTTGAGGTGGGGCTTGGTCCGCTCGAACTTCTTCTTCGCCACTGTCTCCTCCTACTAACTCCTCGCCTTGTCGCGGCGGCCCACAGCCTCCGCCAGATTTCCGGGCATTTCCGCGTAATGACTGAATTCCATTGAGTACGTCGCTCGCCCCGAGGTCATCGACCGAAGCTCGGTAGCGTAGCCGAACATCTCGGCCAGGGGCACGTTCGCCTTCACGTTCTGCGACGTGCCGCGTCCTTCCATTCCCAGGATATGACCGCGGCGGGACGCGAGGTCGCCCATCACGTCGCCGAGATACTCCTCGGGCATGACGACGTCGACCTTCATGATCGGCTCGAGCAGGTAGGGCTGGGCCTTGTGCATGCCGTCTTTGACCGCCATCGAGCCGGCGACCTGGAACGCCATCTCGCTCGAGTCGACCGGGTGGTACGAACCGTCCACCAAGGTCACAGCGATATCGACCACCGGGTACCCGGCGGCGACGCCGCTCTGCAGCGCCTCGCGGATGCCCTTCTCGATCGCGGGGATGTACTCGCGCGGGATGCGCGCCTGGGTGATCTTGTCTTCCCAGACAAAGCCGCTTCCGGGCTCGCCCGGCCTGACCTCGACCTCGGCGTGGCCGTACTGGCCCTTGCCGCCGGTCTGGCGCACGAATCGCCCGACGCCCTTCGCGGGCCGCCGGATGGTCTCCTTGTAGGCGACCTGGGGCTTGCCCTGGTTGGCATCGACGCGGAACTCGCGCAGCAGGCGGTCGATGATGATCTCGAGGTGGAGCTCGCCCATGCCCTCGATGATCGTCTGGCCGGTCTCGTCGTCCGTGTGCACCTTGAAGGTCGGGTCCTCCTCCGACAGCCGCTGCAGGGCCATGCCCAGCTTCTCCTGGTCGGCCTTGGTCTTGGGCTCGATGGCGACCGAGATGACGGGCTCGGGAAAGGTGATCGACTCGAGGAGGATGGGGTGGGTCTCGTCGCACAGCGTGTCGCCGGTCGTCGTCGACTTGAGGCCGACGGCCGCGGCGATGTCGCCGGTGAAGACCTCGTCGACGTCCTCGCGGCGGATGGCGTGCATGCGCAGGATGCGGCCGATGCGCTCGCGGCGCCCGGTGGACGCGTTCATGACCGATGACCCGGCCTTGAGCCGGCCCGAGTAGACGCGAAAGAACGTCAGCTTGCCGACGCCCTGCGGGTCCATCTGGATCTTGAAGGCGAGGGCCGAGAACGGCTCGTTGTCGTCGTGCTCGCGCACCTCCAGCGCCCCTGTCTTGGGATTCTTGCCCTCGACCGCCGGCACGTCCGCGGGCGACGGCAGGTAGTCGACGACCGCGTCGAGGATCGGCTGCACGCCGCGGTTACGCAGCGCGGCGCCGCACAGCACCGGGACGAGAACGCCCTTCACCGTGCCGGCGCGAAGCGCTTCCTTGATCTCTTCCTCGGTGATGTCCTGCTCCTCGAGATACTTGTGCATGACGCTGTCGTCGAAGTCCGCCACAGCCTCGATGAGGTCGTGCCGGTACTGCGAAACCAGGTCGGCCATGCCGGCCGGGATGTCCAGCGACTCGGTCGACTTCGTGCCGAGGTCGTCGGTATAGACGACGGCCTCCTTGCTGAGCAGGTCGATGTAGCCCTGGAAGCCCCCCTCGGAGCCGATGGGCAGCTGGATGGGTACGGCGCGCGCGCCCAGGCGGGTGCGGATCGAGCTCAGCGAGCCGTAAAAGTCGGCGCCGATCCGGTCCATCTTGTTGATGAAGGCGATCCGGGGCACGCCGTAGCGGTCGGCCTGGCGCCAGACCGTTTCCGACTGCGGCTCGACGCCGGCCACGGCGTCGAAGACCGCCACCGCGCCGTCCAGCACGCGCAGCGAGCGCTCGACCTCGACCGTGAAGTCCACGTGTCCGGGTGTGTCTATGATGTTGATCGCGTGCTCGCGCCAGTTGGCGGTCGTCGCGGCCGACGTGATCGTGATCCCGCGCTCCTTCTCCTGGACCATCCAGTCCATGGTCGCGGCCCCCTCGTGGACCTCGCCCATCTTGTGGATGCGCCCGGCGTAGAAAAGGATTCGCTCGGTCGTCGTCGTCTTGCCCGCGTCGATGTGCGCCATGATCCCGATGTTTCGGACCTTGTCGATGGCGACGGGACGCTCCTGCATCTTCAGTGCCACGTTCATCTCTCGTCAGTACCGAAAGTGCGAGAAAGCTTTGTTGCTTTCGGCCATCCGGTGTGTCTCCTCTTTGCGCTTCACCGCACCGCCGGTGTTCTGCGCAGCGTCGAGAATCTCGAAGGCGAGCTTCTCGGACATACTTTTCCCGCCGCGCTGGCGCGCGAAACGCACGAGCCACCGGCGCGCAAGCGCGAGCCTGCGGTCCGGCCGGATCTCGACCGGCACCTGGTAGGTGGCGCCGCCGACCCGCCGCGGCTTGACCTCGAGCAGAGGCGTGGCGTTGCGCAGCGCGAGGTCGAAGACCTCGAGCGGCTCCTTCTTCGCCTGCTTGGAGGCGCGGCTGAGCGCGTCGTAGACGACCTTTGGCGATCGCCTCGGACTGGTAGACCGGGTCGGGCGCGACGACACGCTTGACGGGACGGTTGCGGCGAGGCATCAGGCTGCCGCCTTGCCCTTTTCCCGCTTCGCTCCGTACTTCGACCGAGCCTTCTTGCGGTTCTTGGTGCCCGCGGTGTCGAGCGTGCCGCGGATGATGTGGTAGCGGACTCCCGGCAGGTCCTTGACGCGGCCGCCGCGGATGAGCACGACCGAGTGCTCCTGGAGGTTGTGGCCGATGCCGGGGATGTAGGCCGTGACCTCGATCCCGGTGGTCAGACGGACGCGGGCCACCTTGCGGAGGGCCGAGTTCGGCTTCTTCGGGGTCTGGGTGTACACGCGGACGCACACGCCCCGCCTCTGCGGCGAGCCGCGCAGCGCCGGCGCCTTAGACTTCGCTCTGGCCGCCTTGCGCCCAAGGCGGACCAACTGCTGGATGGTTGGCAATCGTTTCTCCGAATAGCGATTTGATCCCACGCGGCAATAGCCGATTGGGCGACAAGCGATGAGTATACCCAAATCCCATTACTTCGAAGCTCGCCCGGAGGTGCCCTCGCGGCCACGGACGGTCCACCTCCGCCTCCCCGACATGGACCTGAAGCTTCAGTCGGACCGGGGTGTTTTCGGCTCCAAGGGGCTCGATCTCGGCACGCTCGTCCTTCTCCGAGAGGGGCCGGCCCCGCCCGCCCAGGGCGAGATCCTCGACCTCGGCAGCGGCTACGGGCCGATCGCCGTGGCCCTGGCCCGCCGAGCGCCCGGGGCGCGGGTGTGGGCGGTCGACGTCAACGAGCGCGCGGTCGAGCTGGCCCGGGCGAACGCCGCCGCCTCCCAGGCTCCCAACGTGACCGCCGCGACGCCGGGCCAGGTGCCGGCCGATGCCCAATTCGACGCGATCTACTCCAACCCGCCGGTGAGGGTCGGCAAGGCGCCCCTCCATCGCCTCCTTCTGGATTGGCTGCCGCGGCTGAAGCCTGGCGGTGTCGCCTACCTGGTGGTGCAGCGCAACCTGGGCTCGGACTCTCTGGCCGCGTGGCTGGCGGAGCAGGGTTTTGCTGTCGCGCGGCTCAAGTCGAAGAAGGGGTACCGGCTGCTCGAAGTCAGACCGAAGCCCTAGAACTGCCCCGCGAAGTGGCACGCCGCAGCCTGGTCCGCGGCGCCGTGCGGCTCGAGCGCCGGCTCGACCTCGTTGCACACCCCCGGCACGCGGGCGATCGGGCAGCGGGGATGGAAGCGGCAGCCTGACGGCGGGTTGACCGGCGAGGGGATCTCGCCCTTCAGGGTGATCGGCGCTCGCCTCATCTCGACGATCGGGTCGGGCACGGGGATCGAGGACAGCAGCGCCTTGGTGTACGGATGCTGCGGCCGG